>JAYTTD010000022.1:0-9446 GCA_043745235.1 Nitrospira sp.
CAGATTTCTCGATCCCGGCAAATAGCCTACACGCTGTCCTACACCCCCATAGGCGCGGCTTTTCATGTTCCGTTTACCCACTCGCCAGGGAGAAGAGCCTTTTAAAGTTTGTCTTGAGCCCATAATAGTTCGGGTAATCGAAGTACTCAAACGTGGCCTCAGTAATATAGCGCACATGTGTCGGGTCAACAAAGGCCTCGCGAGAGGCATAATAGGGGGTACGCACATAGACCTTCGCACCTGGCTCACAGATGCGATACAACTCTTCCATAAACGTGACGAGATCATCCATGTGCTCAACAATATTGTGCAGAAACACAGTGGTCACGCTGCCATCTCGAAAGGGAAGACCCTGTTCAAAGTCGCAGACGACGGCCACCCCTGGTAAGCTTCGCCGATCAACTCCCAGTGCGCCGGGATGCTTGTGCGCCCCACAACCGATATCAAGACTAAGCCCCATGGGTCGCCTCTGTACAAACTACAAACAAACTGGCACCTGGGAAGACATCACGTCAGTGATCTGAAGAGCTGGATGAGGCCGCACCGCTCGGCTTCCCGACAGGGAGAATCCGCTGGGCGGCAGCAAACACCTCATGGACCGCAATCAACTTCATGCAATTCTCCTCGCCCTTCGTACAAGTCGGGTGGAAGCAACTGCGGCAATCGATTTCCTTGTAGAGCACCTCCACAGGACCACCACGCGGCCCCCACTCGCGAGGGTTCGACGGGCCAAATAACGCCACCACGGGAGTCCCCACTGCAGAGGCAATGTGCATCGCGCCACTATCGCTTCCCACAAGCAGCGCTGACTTTTTGGCGATGGCCGCGAACTGTTTAATGGTTGTACGACCTGCCATGATGATGGGCTTACTCTTTGCCGTCTGTCGAATCTGTTGTGCGAGATCGATGTCTTGGTCGCTGCCTCCGATCAACACCTGGCAACTGTACTGGGACGTGAGACGATCGGCCAGCTCTGCGAACCGCTCCGGAGGCCAGGCTTTAAACCAGTACCGGGCGCCTGGCTGCAGTATCACAATTGGCTGCGATCGCTGAACGCCGAGTTGATCCAACAGTTGATCCGCACTGTGCACCTCCTCCGGCGTCAGCCACAGTTGAGGATCTTTTGAGCCGGTTTGGATGCTCAGAGGCTTGAGGGTTTCCAGATCCCGGTCGATCCGGTGCCGCACACCAGGCACAGGCTGGACCACCTGTGTGTAGTATCGCCCTCGCCAACGATGCTCGTCGTTAAATCCAATCCGAACCGGCGCTCCGCTGATCCGAGTCAGAAATGCAGACCGGTCTCCATCAGTCAAATCGATCACGGTGTCGAATTGCCGACCACGCAGTCCGGCAATAAGCCGCGATTGTGCCGCCAGAGACTCTTTGTCGAGAACCATGATCTCGTCCAGGTCCGGGTTTCCTGACAATACGTCTTCTGTCCCGCGATTCACCATCATCGTGACCCGAATATCCGGTCGAGCCGCTTTGATGGCACGCACGGTCGGCGTCGCCAGCAAGACGTCACCGATGTAGCGGAGCTTGATGATCAAAATGTTGTTCATGAAACGCTCAAGAATGGCTTGTTCGAAGTTCGATGTTCGAAAGTTCGAAGTTGAATAGTCCGGAAACCCCGAACTTCGAACCCCGAACAGTTACCCGCCGCACACTTCTTTATATAGTGCCACGGTCTGCCGCGCCGCCTGCTCCCAGGAGAACTGCTTGGCGCGAACGAATCCTTTGATCTTCAAGGCGGCTCGAAGCGGCTCATCCTCCAGCACACGAATCATCGCCTCTCCGAGCGCCCGCGCGTCCTGAGGATCTGCCAACATTGCCGCATCACCCGCCACCTCAGCCAACGCGGTCGAATTGGACGTCAGCACCGGCGCGCCACAGGCCATCGCTTCCAACACGGGCATGCCAAACCCTTCGTACAACGAAGGGAAAACGAACAGATCGGTGGAGGAATACAACAGCTGCAGATCGTCCGTGGACAACCGCCCCGGGCAGAGCACCTTTTCCGTCAGACTTCGCCTTCGAGCCGACTCCTCATAGTTCCCGAACGGATGGATGGGCGAGCCGACCAGGACCAACATTCTCGCTCCAAGTTTTCTCCGCATCATCTCTGCAGCTTCAAGAAATATCTGATGATTCTTGCGCGGGTCTGCCCCTCCGATAAATAGGACATAGTGCTCGGCCTTCAGACCGATCCGTTTGCGCAACTCCGCCATCGCCTGATCATCCCGACGTGGCACGAAATCCTCCGATACTCCATTGGGAATCACCCTGATGTGCTCGCGCTTCAAGCCATACAGTTCCACGAGTTCTTTCGCGGAAAATTCGGACACCGTGATGGTTTTTCTGGCTCGTAGCGCGGTCTGTCTCGTCTTGAACGACGATGGCCATTGCCCCAACATCTTCTTCGAGTATTGCGGGTTTCGGTCCAGCCACAGGTCGTGGATCGTGACAAGTCCCCCATAGCGCCCGACGGTCTGCATCTTGAAATTGGTTCCGTGATAGAGATCTAACCGATCGGACGAGCCCCGCTTCCCCATTCCCCAGCGGTTCGAGTGTATCCACTGGAGCCGTTCAACGCCCGGCCAGGCCTTCACAGAGTCAGGCTGCTCCGCGCCCGGTCTCGCATAGGCCACAAAGTCGATTCCCTCTTGCTGTGCCAACATCGTACGGAGCAAATGGTAGCTGTGCCATCCCACCCCGCCCATGTCGCCCACCATCGGATTGGCATCAAAACCGATTTTCATCCTCGCCCCTTCTGTGCGCCCAATACTTCACCATAGAGCTGTTCCATGTGCATCACGGACGCATCGAGACTAAATCGCTCGTGCACACGTGCCTTCCCGTTGCGGCCCATCTGCTCTCGCCGGACTCCATCCAGTAGCAGGGACACCACGGTTGCGGCCAAGGATTCGACATCTCCCGGAGGAACAAGCAAGCCAGTCTCTCCCTGCGCCACAACTTCAGGAAGCCCCCCTGTCGTCGTCGCAACCACGGCTTTCCCCATCGCCATCGCTTCGACCACCGCAATTCCAAACCCCTCCATAAGTGCCGGGTGCACATACAGATCGAGGGAAGCCAGGAAGGGCTGAACCGGGTCCTGAAACCCGACAATATGCACGCGATCGGCGATCTTCAACTCGTGCGCGAGCCTCTTCAATCGATCGGCATAGTCGTGATCGTCACTGCCCACAATCATGTAATGCAGCGTGGGTACTGCATGAACGATAGCCGGAAGGGCCCGCAGCATAACCTCATAGCCTTTGCGTGGAAACAGGTTGGCGATGGTGCCGATTAAGACGGCTTCGTTCGTGACCCCGATCATCCGACGAACCGCCTGGTCATCGTGAGTGAGCTGGCTCTCGGAAAGATCGATGCCGCTATAGACAGTCCGGACATGGTTCACTGACACCCCGCCGGCAATCAGCGATTCTTCAATCTGCCGCGAGATTGCGATGACCGCCTCTACACGATCGAGCTGATAGCGTCGCACCTTCGCCGGCTCGATTTCCTGTCTCACATGGGCCACGATCGGCACGGGGTTGGACCTACGACTCGCAACAGCCCTCACGGTATGGGGCACCCACCAGATGTCGTTCACATGGATCATGGCTGGATCGAGTTGATCCACGAAAGCGCCCAGACGCCGGACCGCCGATCGGCGCTGAAAGAGTGCGAGGGATTTTCTCCAGGGAGGAAGGCTCAGCGCATGAGTAGGAACTCCGATCGCATGAAGTTCCTCTCGGAACGGGCCCGTTCCGGGACAGACCACCTGCGGCTCCCACTTGTGCCGATCGAGTGTCTTCAGTAGGGCGATCAGATCGCGTTCCGCCCCACCGATGGCTTCAATCCCATGCACATACAGAACGCGCGTAGCCACTACCTGCGGTCCAGTTGAGAGGCGGCCTGCCTGGTTGCATCCCACAGCTTGGCATACTTCACAAAGGTGTACATACTGGCGAACACACAGACAATGAGTCCGCGCACTCCGTCTCGATACCCCTCTTTCAATAGATACGTCTTGACCCCGATCACCAAAGGACGGAACACCAGGTCGCTCCAGCCAACCGTCTGAACCCTCTTGGCCTTCTCTTGTGCCGCCAGCGTGGTATAGAGTCCGAATTTCTTGAAGTGATCCTGAATGCGCCGCTCCGTGTAATGATCGAGATGCCCGACCAATGTCCCGATCTCTCCATCGACAAGAAGATTTTCATGCACGGCAACATCGTTATACTGAGCGATCCCCCGTCGAAACAGGCGCACTTGATAATCGGGGTAAACCCCGCCCCCTCGCACCCACGCTCCGTAAAAAAAGTTCCGCCGGGGGATCCGATAGGCCACGGGAGCACCTGGGCTCCATCGCTCAAGGCAGGTCCGCACTTCTCCACGGAGTTCCTCGGTCACTCGCTCGTCCGCATCGAGGATCAGAATCCAGTCAGACGACGCCTGTGCCATCCCGAAATTTTTCTGCAGGCCGAAGCCGGGCCAGGGACGCACAGAGACCTTCGCCCCGAAGGCGCGAGCCAATTCCACAGTCTTGTCACGACTCTCCGCATCGACCACGATTAACTCATTAGCCCACTGAGCCGACCTCAGACAGTCTTGGATATTGGCTTCTTCATTCTTGGTGATCACCACGCACGCCACGGTGGATAGGCTGGAGACACTGGTCATGACGACACTCCACTGGGCAGCACGGTCGCCGCCTGCTCAAACTGCCGGCGATGCAGCCCCACAATCTTTTCGGGGCTTACATAGCGCCAGCGCCACGAGAATGCACGGTTGAATTCTTGAGCAAGCTTCCTGAGAGGCTTACCCACCCGTCTGCGAAGGACCTGCTGGAATGCACGCTCATCGGAGGCGGGCCGAAAATAATTGGGCTTGCACCAGAGCTTCTCCTGTTCTTCCATTGACCATTTCTCAGGAATGGAGAGTCGAGGGTGGGTACAGGCGAACGGCTCTCGCTTACTCTTGATCGTCGCCCGAATGAAATGATGGACGAACGACGCTCCTACGACCATACATCGCTTCACATCCCCAATGAGTTGCTCGCGCTGGCGCAAGGTATAGTACAAATCCCAGTCAGCGGACTGAATCCGTTCGTCCAAACCGCCGAGCGTGTCATAGGTCGATCGTCTGATCATGACGCAGGACCCGACGATCCCATCGAACATCGTGCCCGCAAATGCACGATGCGCCTCCTCGCAATAGCGTTCCCAATCCCCGTACATCGCTTGAATCATCGTTCGTAGTTGCTCGATGCCTTTTCCGCTGGAGAGCCGCCCCTGCCCGATAGCTGCCCACCGTCCCTGCATCCAATCGGTCAAGAAAGCAGTCGGCATCATTTCCAAGCCCAGCGGCGACGCGGCATCCAGCCGATGACGCTCCATCGTCTCGATCAAGAAACCGTTCCAGTTCGGCGCAACATACAAATCGTTGTTGATGTGGCATAGGTACTCTCCGCTTGCCACGTCGGAGCCGAGGTTCATCGATTCAGGGTAACAGAGGTTTCGATCGTTGCGAATCACCCGACATCCGTTCGCCTCGAAGAACTCCGCCGACCCGTCCGTCGAATGATTGTCGATGACGATGACTTCATAGGGACCGGTCGTATAGCGCTTGACCCCGTCGAGGAAGAGTTGATTGTGACCGAGCTGATTATGAATGGCGACAATGATACTCAGCATAATTTGATGCTCAGCCGACCCCTCTTGTTACCCTCGAAACCCACGTCGAAGGACTTCCCGATAAAACTGCAGATTCAGCCAGCGGTTGCGGCGGGCTGCCCAACGCCGAGCTGAACGAACACGATCCCCCATCACCGCTGGATGCGATCCACCGAATTCCTTCAACATGGCGTAGTCTTCAAATTGAAAGCTGTCGTGAGCCAGTTGCTTGGCCTCTGCGACAGGAACATGGCCTCCATGATAGACGGTTACTTGCTCCCGTTTCTTTTCCAGCATCGTTTTGGGGTCCTTCACCCACCCGTAGTGAAACATTCTCGCGCCAGAATAGGGAAGCCACTCTTTTGGCCCGCTCTGGAGATACTGCTGCGTGGCCTTGAGATGGAATCCCACGGCATCGCCACAGGATTCGACTTCACCGTTGTTTCGAATGATCCGCACAGCTTTGTGATAGAACCAGGGATTCGTCGACCAATAGTCCGCGATAAAATGCAGATACCGGAACAAGAGCCCTTTCACCGCCGAATTGCCAAGATGGCGGCGCATTGCCTCCTGAATGATCGGCAAATCGCTTTCGTGCACCACCTCGTCGGCTTGAATGTAGAACGCCCAATCCCCGGTACAGTGTGACAACGCAATGTTGGTCTGTTGGGCGTAGATCAGTCCGTCTTTTCGCAGCGTCTCGTCCCAGACCGACTCCACGATTCTGATCTTCGGATCGCCGATCGAACGAATCAGTTCAAGCGTGCCATCGTCGCACCGCCCGACATTCACGATGAACTCATCGACTGCCGGCAAAATGGAACGAATCGACTCTACAACCGGATAGTCGTACTTCACCACATTCCGTACAAATGTAAATCCACTGACTTTCATAATTGAATGGTTTGTCTGGTTATTTGGTTTGTTTAGTTTGTTTCGTTACTCCGGTCACTCACAAAATAAACCAAACAAACTAAATAAACGAAACAAACTTGTTTACTGTTTTGTGAGCTCCCAGAACTTGGCGTACTTCATGAACGTGTAATAGCCATAGAGGCCGGAAAGAATCAAGCCGGGCATGCCGTCAAGGAAGCCAGCTCGCTGCACATACATCTTCAGAAAGGCACCGAGCGGATGGGTGATGAGTTGATGGGAGGAGAACCGCCGGCCTTGTTCCATCATACGGCGGGCCATCAAATCCGAGTAACGATCCTGTTTTGCCACGTAGTGATCGATGTCCCGAAAGGGGTACTGCAATGCGGGGCTCTTGAGGTGCCCGACCGGTCCCTCGCAGTCGAAACTTTCATGAACCAGTTCTTCGCGATAGCGAAACCGTCCCTTGCGAAAAAGTTGCGGCTGCCGATAATCGGGATACCAGCCGCAATGCTCGATCCACCGACCCAGGAAATAGTTTCTCCGTGGCACAAAGTAGGCATCTGCGTCTGGTCCTCGCTCAAGAAGCTGTTGAATCTCTTCACGTAGCTCAGGCGTCATCCTCTCATCGCTGTCCAGACTGAAGACCCAGTCATGGGTCGTGAGTGCGACTGCCTCGTTGCGCAATCGTCCGAATCCGTGAAAGTCGAGTTGGTACACCTTGTCGGTAAATTCACGGCTGATCGCCGCGGTCCGATCGGTGCTGTGCGAGTCCACGACGATCAACTCATCGCCCCAGCCTGCCACAGACTCAAGGCAAGCCCGCATGTTGGGCTCGTCGTTGTAGGCGATCACATAGACCGAGATCTTAGACATGGACTACTCTCAATGACGAAGGAGCTGCCGCTACTTGAAGTACGTGCTGCGCAACCGTTTCCACCGTGAGCCGGTCAAGACAGTCCCAATAGGGACAGGCCTCGTAAATACATTTTTCGCACGTCGGCACATCGGGACGCAGGACCAGCCCCTTACCAAGCGGCTGCCAACGTGTCGGAAGATTGTTCCGTCGCGGGTCGAACAGGCTGACATTCGGCACCGCGAAGGCGGCGGCAATATGGGCCGGGCCAGTGGCTCCGGAGACCACCGCGTGACTCGCCGCAATCACGGACATCAACTCCCGCACCGATAACTGCCCCATGAGATTCAGGACCGAGACAGGAAGCGGCTCGTCACTGTTCGCATGCTGGTTGAACATATCCGCTTCCGGCTGGCTTCCGGTCAGCACCACCCCCGCTCCCTTCCGATGCAACTCACCCACGAGCGAGTGATAGTGCTCAACGCGCCAGCGCCGGGCCGCAAATCCGCCTGGATGGAGCACGACCCTGGGTGTCGGCATCCCGCGCAACCGCTCGTGTCCCCACGCTCGTTCTGCATCGGTCAACACGAGACTCGGCGGAGACACGATGCCGGGTTGCAATCCTAGCCCCGCTAGCATGCCGACGTTATAGACCGTTTCATGCTTGGAAAAATCTTTCCGATGTTCATAGACCCGGCGATTTGCCAACACACTATACCAGCGGTAGCCTGTCGCCACTCGAATCGGTACTCGGGCCAGGAACGCCGCCCACATCAGCCGCTTGAACGGCTTGAGAAACACCACTGCGTCGACAGCCCGGCGAAACAACGAAGTCAGCTCGCCCAAAGATTCCAGGCCCGTGACTGTCCAGACCTCGTCGAGATCAGGATGGTGAGCCAGGAGCGGGGCTGCATACTCGCTGGAGAGGAAGGTGATTCGCGCATCAGGCAACAGTCTACGCAGCGCGGAGGCAACCGGCAGACACAAGATTTCATCGCCGATCCCGTCAGGCCGGACTAAGAGGACATTCATCGGGGAACCATCCGAAGAGACCGCTGCGCGCGAGCCGCCGCCATGGCTTGTTCAGGCGACACCGTTCGCAAACACTCCAATGGCTGCGTATTGTGGCACGTCCGACTAAAACAGGGACTACACGATACCTTCCCCGTCAAAACAGTATGACCCGCCCCATAAGGACCGGTCCGTACCACGCTCGTCGGCCCAAACAAAGCCACCACGGGCGTACCGACCGCCGCCGCAATATGCATCGGACCTGAATCGTTCGTCATCAACAGCGACGCTTTGCTCAAGAGTGCCGGTAGCAACCCCACTGTCGTGGCTCCGGCCAAATCGATAGCAGGGGTCTTCATCATCGCGCGCACCGCGGCGACATCCGCCCGTTCGTCAGGGCCGCCGATCATCACCACCGCGCCCCATCCCTCTTGCCGCAGCCGATCTGCGACTTCGGCAAACGACGCAGCCGGCCACCGCTTGGTCGGCCACCGTGCAGAAACATTCATCGCCACCCAACTCGTTCCAGGCATCACACCGGATCGGCTCAGCAGGCGATCGACTTCCTCATGGTCGGCTTGCGGAATACGGAAACGAAACTCCGGCGTCCCAGACTCCGCAGCCCCCACCGCCTTGGCCACTAGCAGGTAGCGATCGACCGCGTGCATCTCCAATTGTGAAACCGGCACGCGCCTCGAATAGAACCAGGGACTCCCCTCTCGCCCATTGGCAAATCCCACAAGCAGAGGAGACCCGCTGAGCCACCCGATGGCGGCGCTCCGAAAGAGGCCTTGGAGATCCACGACGAGATCGAAGCGCTCTGCACGAAGAAGTGACACCTGAGATAGCCACCCCTTGAGCGTCGATTCCACCGGCCATACCCAATCCACCCCGTCGATGCGCTCGACGAGACCAGCCCACTCACGCTTGACCAACCAGGTCAGTCGAGCCTTGGGATAGGCTCGGCGAATTACCGCACAGGTCGGCATCGCATGCACGATGTCGCCGAGTGAACTCGGTTTGATCAA
>JAYTTD010000023.1:0-2555 GCA_043745235.1 Nitrospira sp.
CTTGGTTTGAAGGTTGACCCAGAAAGAACCAGGCATCAGCCGAGCGTCAAAATGGCTCATGATCCCATACACCAACCCCTGCTTGTCACGAATCGAATCCATTAAGCGTGAGGAAAATCCGCCGGCCCCTAGAATGTAGTTCATCACCGTCACGGAATAATAATCCGGATGAGTGCGTGGAATGCCTTCATGGCCAAGCATAATGGTGGATTGGGTGAGATCTTTCTCGATGAGTTGAACCGTTTTTCGTTCGACTGGCGAGGGTTTTTTCATATTTCGTGCTGTCGCGGGCCCCTTCTTCCAGGCGCCAAAATGGCTCTGTACCAGTGCGGTGGCTTGCTCAAGCGTGATGTCGCCGACGATGGTCAGGATGACTTGGGAAGGGGAATATTCCTTCCCGTAGAAGGCTTGTACGTCGGCTAGGGTGATTTTATCGAGCGTCTCCTCTGTTCCATTGACCGGCCACCGGTAGGGGTGTCCGTGGAACACAAGTTGATTGAATGCCTTCATGGCGATATGGCCTGGGTCGTCATTGTCGCTCGCCATCTCGCCCAGGAGCTGAGTGCGAATCCGTTCGAATTCCTGCTTGTAAAACGCGGGGTGCTGCAGCATATCGGCGAGTAGAGTAACGCCGAGGTCGAGGTCTTTCTTGAGTACGCGGGCTGAGGCAGTGGTGAAATCCTCTGAGGCTTTGGTCTCCAAGGTTCCGCCGACAAAGTCGATTTGCTCTGCTTGCTGTTTCGATGTGCGCGTGGTTGTCCCTTCGTCCAGAAGACTGGCGACGAGGTTCGCGAGCCCTGCTTTGTCGGGAGGGTCTTGCGCCGAGCCGGCCTTAATGAGCGCGTGGACTTCAACGACGGGGAGGAAATGTTGTTCAAGGACGAGCACCGTGATGCCGTTTGGCGTGATAAATTTTGTCGGTGCGATCTCTGCCGCTCCGCCAGAGCCACTAGCCAAGAGCAGCGCACAGAGTCCCGCCACGAGGGTCAGAGTTGTCTGTCGTCGAGGCGCAACGGGCCGTAGTCTTGTCGTCGTCATCATTACGGTCTTCCCTGCTGTGCTGTGGTGGAAGGTGTCTCTGGTTGTTTGGGAGGCAGGGGAATCAATGTGCCGACGGTCCGATTATCTTCCGTTAAGTACTGACGGGCGACACGCTGAATATCTTTGGTGGTCACCGCCCGGATCTGTTCGACAAATTGGTCTATTTTTCGCCACCCGGCACCGACAGATTCCGCTTGCCCGAGTAGCATCGCATGCCGGAAGTTGGAGTCCTGTTCGAAAATATGGGCGGCTTCCACCTGGTTCTTTGCCCGTTGCAGCTCTAGCTCTGTGGGTGGATCGGTCTGGAGCCGTTTGATCTCTTGGTGAAGGGCATCCTCCACCGATTCAGGTTTCTGGCCTGGGCTGACGAGCGCATAGAAGTAAAAAAGTCCAGGATCGGCCTGCAGTAAACTGTATTCTGATCCGACTGCCAGCGCTGACTTTTGATCGTAGACAAGGCTTTGGTACAGGCGTGCACTTTTCCCATGCGACAGAATCGAATCGAGAATGTCGAGTGCATACGAATCTTCGCTCGTAAAGTTGGGCACACGATAGCCGATCATGACGAAAGGGACCTGTGCCTCCCGCTTCAGGAGAAACCGGCGTTCACCTTTTTGCTCCGGCTCCATGGTGGCGATGGGTTTAGGCTCTGGGCCTCGGGGGATCGGTTCGAAGAGCTGTTTGATCGTGAGGAGCAAGCTCTCGGTGTTGATGTCGCCCACCACGACGAGGGTGGCATTATTGGGCGAATAATAGGTGTCGTAATGCCGTTGCAAGTCATCGAGCGTCATGGCGTCCAAGTCACCAAACCAGCCGATCACCGGCCAATGGTACGGGTGGCTGAAATAGGCCTGCGCGAAGAGCGCTTCGACCAGTGCGCCTTGGGGATCGTCCTCGGTGCGAAGGCGTCGTTCTTCCTTCACGACTTCTCGTTCTGTCGTCAATTCAGGCCTGTCGAGGACGAGTCCTTGCATGCGATCGGCTTCAAGTTCCAGTGCCAGCTCGACGCGGTCGGCCGCGAGATTTTCAAAGTACGCGGTGAAGTCTTGGCTTGTGAACGCGTTGTCTGTCCCGCCGTGTTTGCGAATCAGTCGTGAAAATTCGCCTTTGGGGTATTTGGCGGTGCCCTTGAACATCATATGTTCCAGCATATGGGAAAGGCCTGCGCGGCCCATCACTTCGTTGCGTGAACCGACTTTGTACCAGACCTGGACGGTCGCAACCGGAGATTTGGGAACTTCGACTAAGAGGACTTTCATCCCGTTGGAGAGGATAAATTCATGAGGTTCCACTGCAAACGCGGGCGATGTGAGGAAGAAGACAAGGCTGCCCACAGCAGCCAGCCACGATAATCGCATGATGAATTGAAAGTACAGCCAGGTCATGTTTGGGTGGTACGCACCGCGTATGCTAGCAACGGGATTCAATTTGTGTCAAGGCACGTTCTGTGTATTCAGGGGAGAGATTCCCTAATTGGCCGCAGGCGCCAAGGACGTCGCGCCCCCGGCTTTTAC
>JAYTTD010000024.1:0-33110 GCA_043745235.1 Nitrospira sp.
GCTCCATGATCAAGCCGTGTTCCTCCAGCCACCAGTCCGTGCCGTCGAATTTCCAGCGCGCCGGGGCGACGCCACCTGCATCCTTCAACGGTTGATAGCTGTTCAGCTCGACGCCCCGAGGACCCGGGTCCAGCGGCCACAGACCCCATGATTGCGCGCCGCTCCCGGAGGTCGCGCCTGGATCGCCCAACGCCGCGATGAACTGCGTCGATATGCGTTGGAACTTCGTCTGACCTCCGCCTGCGGCGTGAACCGGCTGAACCACGGCGGCTATCGTCACCAGCAACACCGTCGCCAGGCATACGCGGCGAATGAGGCGCGACGTGCTCCTCGTGAGCGCCGACACGGCGCCTAGTGGTACATGGGTTCGCACCCCGATCGTTCTGAGGGCTACAATCATCGCTCGGCGTTCCTTTCAGGATGGGTCAGCAACCACTCGATAGCGGACACTGACTGCCAGGTCGAATGTGAACTCATATACGTTAAACGTGAGACATAAAACGTTTCGGTCCTGTCCGTTTACGTTTCACGTTTCACATCTCACATTTAACGTCTTTCATAGAACAACTCCAGTGCGGCTGCGAAGCCCTTCATCCGTCCATTGCGGAACACCTCCTCAAGCCGTCCACGTAGGGATCTGACGCCTCCCTCATCGCCTCGCTTGACCACGCCTTGTGACAGCAGCATCTCCGTCGCCACTTCGACGAGCCGCTGCTTGCGCCCCTCCATCTCGGCAAGGACAAGCTCCTCCATAACCTCCGATGCTCGCTCCCGAATGATCTCATCCTTGAATGTGTCATATCCTTGATCCGCCACGGTCCGCTCACGAATCACGGCAAGTTCGGCTTTGATTCGCTTCACGTCTTTCATCAAGACCGCGAACACTTCCTTTCGCCCTTCGTCGAAGAGCTTCTGCTCCATCCCGTCAAGGATGACGGCTGGATCAGCCGCTTCGTCCCGTTCCGTTTCATCCCCCCAATTGAGCCGATCGTAGCTCCGGCGCTTCTCCGGATCGCCGACGACTTCATAGGCCGCATTGATCTCACGGATCTTGGGTTCGGCATGAGCGCTATCGGGATTGCGGTCGGGATGGTGCTGAAAGACCAGCTTCCGGTAGGCCTTCTTGATCGCGTCGTCGGACGCGTCGCGCGAGACTCCCAGCACCCGGTAGAAGTCGATTCGTGCCATGGCGCGGGACTATAGCATGGGACTTCAGTGGGCTTCACCTTGACAGTCGACACCAACCCCCTTAGCCTTACGCGCACTGCATGTATCGTCATCCGTCAACCGCCAATAGAAAGCTCGATTACATGCACAGGCAACCAGTATGACCACTCGATCCTGGCGATCCGGTGTCACGCGGTATCAGTGGCTGGTCTTAGGTATCGCATGGCTTGGATGGGTATTCGATGCCATAGACGCGACGATCTACGCGATCGTCCTCCACCCGGCGCTGCATGATTTGCTCCAGTCCCCCGGCGGAACCGTCTCGTCTGAGCAAGTCGGCTGGTACGGGGGGATCATCTTCTCCATCTTTCTCATCGGCTGGGCGATCGGCGGGATTTTCTTCGGCGTGGTTGCGGATCATCTCGGTCGCACGAAGACCCTCATCATCACGATCCTGATCTATGCGGTCTTCACCGGACTCGCCGCGCTGTCGCAAGACTGGTGGCACCTGGCGATCTACCGCTTTCTCACGGCCCTGGGAATCGGCGGGGAGTGGGCAGCCGGCGCGGCACTCGTTGCTGAAACCTGGCCGGAAGAGAAACGTGCGAAGGCTGCGGGTATTCTCCAGTCAGCCTGGGCGGTCGGGTTTTTCCTCGCTGCGTCGTTCAATTTACTGTTGAAGGGCTATGGCTGGCGGGTGATGTTTGTGATCGGCGTGCTTCCGGCCTTTGTGTCGTTGCTGGTCCGCTGGCATGTGAAGGAGCCGGATCGTTGGGCCAAGGCTCACGACCGGAACGCGGCAATCAACCCCACACAGATGACTGACATCTTTCATCCTCCCTTACGACGATCAACCATCGTCGGATCTGCGCTGGCGTTCGTCGCCGTCTTTGGTTTGTGGGGGGCGACAAACTGGGCGCCTACCCTCATTCGCGAACTGCCAGATCTCAAAGGCTCCGATGCCGCAACCCTATCGGCCTCTGTAAGCTACGCCATCATGGCACTCAACGGGGGAGCGCTCTTCGGCTATTTGGGATTTGGACCGCTGGCAGATCGATTTGGACGGCGCGCCGTGTTTGCCTTTATGTGCCTCGGCAGCTTCGTGATGCTGCCGATCGCCTATTTGCTGCCGACGACCTATGCCGGCGTCTTGATGTTGTTGCCGCTGCTGGGATTTTTCAACAACGGCATCTTCAGTGGATTTCCGATCTATCTCCCCGAGCTCTACCCCACCAGGCTGCGCGCTACCGGCGCCGGTTTCTGCTTCAATGCCGGGCGTGTGCTGGCATCCGCCTCACCGTTTCTCACCGGCTGGCTGGTGACGCAATTCGGCAGCTTTGGACGAGCTGCGAGCACGGTGGCATTGATCTATCTTGTAGGATTAGTGATCTTAATTTTTGCACCGGAGACCAAGGGCAAGCCATTGCCGGAGTAACCGCTTCTAAATCAACGTCAAACACACCACCTCTTGACATCCTGGTAAAGGGGCTTATGTTCATACCATGACGAATACACCACCACCCAAAGCCCTGAGCCACGACGAGAAGAAAGCCGCCGATGCGGCCTTCTCAGGCCACCCATTCAATGAGGCATGGTCTGCTTCAGCCCGAGCAGTCTACGACGGGATCGTGAAGGCTTTGCCTCACACAGACGTCGGGATTCCCACTCTTTCCAATATCGAAGAGCCCGCGGAGGCTCCGTCCGCGCAGAGCGAGCCTCTCCAGGCTCAAGAGCCTCTCGCGCAAGAACACGTCGGTGGGCAAGAACTGGTGGAAGGGACTGTGATGCCCCCAGCCATTCGCGACCGGGAAGCGGCCATTCAGGCTGGGGCCTTGATCGACGTGACACCGACCGCCCTAGAACTCGGTATCTCGTTCCCTGTCACGATCACCCGGCCACTCTGGGAAGTGGGAATTATCACGAATCAAGCACTCCCAGAAGAAGATCAAACCAGCCGGTTGCGCGACATTCTAATGGCCTTTCGTCTGCGCCTGGCCAGTCTGACAACGATGTCACCACTGCTCGACTTCCCGGTTCTGCTTGCCTTGCCGCCGAGCAGCGTACCTCAGCCGGTGCCGTTGTTTGCGCTCATTCAACCGGACCCCACGCACCAGGCGAACGTGACGCTCTTGCTGCCGAGCGAAGTGTCTTTGTCCATCACCTCGCTCAATTAGCAGGATGCTGAAAAAGCCTGCCAGCGCCACAGACCGTGGCGCGTGAAGCGCGCCGGCTTGTTTCTCTTGTTTATCTGGTCTGTTTGGTTTGTTTGGTTGAACTAGACTAACCAGATGAACTAGATCAACCCGTCCCACCTGTCTCACTCGACTATTCTGCTAGGCCAATCTTCCTCTGAACAAAGGCACGTTCCTCTGCCTCCGTTGAAATCATCCCATCAATGCGCGCGTCCAATAATTTTCCTAAGATAGTCGTGTACTGCGGTCCTGGCTTTAGCCCCATGACCTGAAGATCCTGCCCCGTCAGTGCCGTCTTGACAGCCCTGTCTTTGACATACGCCACAAGGCGCCGTTTCAGCAGGCTCAATCGCACCCTGTGCTGCGCGCTTCCCTGTTTCGCCAGAAGCAGCACACATGCCTCGTCCGAGAAATCTTCCAAGAGGCGAAATACTTGTGAGTGCCGCACCGTCCCTTTATCGGTGAGTCGCTTCATCGCGCGATCGACCCGACCTCCTCCAGCACTCATGTTCTTGGCCTGCTCTCGTGAAAGCGCGAATCGCCGGAGCATCGCGGCCACCACGACCAGGCTGGACTCGCTCGACAACGCCATGAGATAGACGATCGGCCGGTCGATCGCAGAATCCGGGAACCGGCGCGCCCACCAGACGAGCGCCTTGGGAACGGCAGTAACCACTCGCTTCACGCGCTTCGTGTAGCACAGACGGCGATGGAGGAACCGGAGCAACTTCAACTGCGCCAGCCGCGCAATCGCGCGCACCGGATCGCGCTCGGCGAACAGCAACAGCATTTCGTTCCGCAATCGAGGACCGGAGAGTTGCTGGATCAGATTCGTGGAGGCTGCTTGGATGAGGAGCCGCACAGTCGCGCGCTCAAGGTGGAAACCGAACCGTTGTTCGAAGCGGATCGCTCTGAAGATGCGCGTGGGGTCGTCTTGGAAACTGCCTGCATGCAGTACGCGGATCATGCGCGCCCGAAGATCGCGTTGCCCTCCATAGGGGTCTATCAAGCGACCGAACTGCCGCGAATTGAGTTGTACCGCTATGGCATTGATCGTGAAATCCCTCCGGAAGAGATCCTCTCCGATCGACGCCGGTTGAACCGTTGGCAGGACAGCGGGCTGAGCATAGGACTCTCGCCTGGTCGTCGCGATATCCATCTTGAGCCCATCTTGAAATACCAGCCGCGCCGTCGCAAACCGTTCAAACACCGCCAGCCCCGCCCCATGCCGCTCGGCCACCAGCCGCGCGAAGGCGATCCCATCTCCCTCTACCGTGAGATCGAGATCCCAGTTCTCCCGCTTCAGTAAAAGATCGCGGACGACTCCACCGACCAAGTATAAGGACACCCCACCCCTATCCGCGAGATTTCCAAGCTCACGAAGCAGAGTAAGACGCTCCCGAGGGAGACGATGCAACAGATCGTGTTGGGTCATCCGATGATTCATGCTATGCCATTGTAGCAACCTCCTGCTCGATGAGAAACCACGTTCCTCATCAACAAGACGGGGCGCTCAGGATATGATCCCGAGCGCCCCGATTATCGCTACACAGCCTCGAAAATTACTGGTGCCGCTTCCCCTGACGATCGTGCTTCTCGCGTGCGACATGGCGCGAGGCGCGATTCTGCGCCGCGCCAATCCTGGCCCGCTCCTTTTTCGTCATGACGCCATCGGACTTTGCCCTGTCTTCCATCTTGTTGATGTGTTCCTGCTGCGTGTTCAGCCGGTTGGCTTCTCGCTCGTTCAGCTGCCCACTGGCTATCCCTTTATCGATCCGCTGTTCCTGATTTGCCTGCCGCTGATCGATCACGGGTGTTTCAGCCTGTGCAAAAGCCATCCCAGTCATCAACAACATCATCCCACTGACTGCAAGCAACATGCTCTTCATCATTTCCTCCTCAATTGTGGAAGTTACGTCCTCTTACCACGCACAACGCCTGTAGCAGCTCCCGGCTGACAAGCCTAGGTTCGGGAGCACACCACCCCTTGCCTATGTATCAGGCCACTCAAAAAACGTCCACTCTTCTATGGATTTCCTGGTTCAGAGAGAACGGAAGATGTGCGTTCTACCGAACGTCCTGGAAGAAGGCACGGGGCAGCACCGGCAGGCGAAATTCGACATGGAGGATAATGAGGAGCACACGGAGAAAGCTGCGCCAGACGCCCATCTTCAAGAACTTACGGGCATCAGTCACGACGGAAGAAGAGAGCAGGAGCGGCGTGGTCACAGCGATGAGGCGCTCACAGAAGGCCACATCTTCGAGGATCGGCTGATTGGGAAACCCGCCGAGCTGCTCGAACAGTGCGCGGCGGACGAAGAGGGCTTGGTCCCCGTAGATGATACGGCTACGGATGCAGCGGAAATTGTCCAGGAACGAAATCAGCCTGAGCCGCCAGTCATCGTCGGAGAACTGGTGCATAAACCCGCCGGCTTGGATCGAGTGGTCAGCCTCCATCTCGTTTAGCCGCTGAATCGCACTGGCCGGCAAGACCGTATCGGCATGGAGAAAAAGGAGCCAGTCGCCTGTGGCCTCTTTAGCTCCAGCATTCATCTGCAAGGCGCGGCCTTTGGGAGCGCTTAGCAGGCGCCGTAAGGAGTGAGGGGTAAGGGGTGAAGGGGCTAGAAATTCGGACTCGGCTAGAATGGCACACGTTCGGTCCGTGCTGTCGCCATCGACGACGATGACTTCGTAGTCGCCGTACTGGCGGAGAAGTTCGCGCAACGTGTGCGGAAGCGCCTGCTCTTCGTTATAGGCTGGAATGACGACTGAGACCATCGTTCCTTCCTTCTTCTGCTACACGCTATCTATCAGCCCTATACTTGCGTCTCAACCAACCACTCCGGTAGAAACTTCCGCACGTCCTGTGCCCAAGCCGTAGGATCTTCGGCGATCGATTCGAACAGGTCGCTCAATGTCAGCACCATCTGGTCCGTCAGCGCGAGATACTCCTGCGCGCGGCGACGCAACGTCTCCGCATCAATCCGGTCCTCGGCCATCGCCCGTTCGAGCATACGCCGGCCGAATCCATGATGAGCCTCTTCTTGCTGGAGCAACATTCGTCGTAACCGACCGAACGGCGCGGCACGCTTGACTAATCCTTCTTCGATGCGCGTGAGGATCGCTTCACCTAGTCCTTCGAGGATCACCTGCTCGGCCAGAATCGTTTCGAGCAGGTCCCGTCGGGCCAGCGCATCGTCGAGACGCTTCCGATACTCTTCCAACGCAGGCAGAAACGGCGCATCGCCGAGATGTTTTGGCGCAAGCCACGCAATCGCGCCGCGAAAGACCAGCGCATGCATAGCCTCCTGGCGAGCCTGGCTGAGGAGAAAACGCCGAGATCCTGAATCTGGCGCCAACGCAGCCTGTGCCTTGGCGCATTCATTTGCCAAGCGCTCGCCATGCTCAAGAAAGGTCAGCAGGCGTGCGATCGGCACTTTTTCGTCATGACGCACCAGCATGAGCCATCTCCTTAGGCGCAATGCCGTTGAGACTCCAATCGTAGTCGAGATACTCGATGCGGTAGCCCGACTGGGTGAGTTCCTTCGCCAACTCGGGATCGTCGATGTAACGCGCGATATACGCCAACACCGACCCGGCGGCAGCGGCGAAATCTTTTTCAAACCAGTGAAAGATCATCGACAGCGAGGCTACTTTCTGCGTTGGATCGAAACGATTGCGCGTCGGATCGTTGATGAAGGCCCTCGCCACCTGCGCAAGCTGGCGATCGAGATGCTCAGGCTGATAGGCCCAGGATTGGAGCTTCGGACAGGATGTGGAGGCGCAGACAATGGCAAAGTGCATCAGCGGCTCATGGAACTGTTCGATCAGCACCTGCCGTTCAAGATCGTAAAGATTGATGGTCGTGCCGCCCACCCGATAATCCCGGCCAATGAAATAGCGATAGCGCCCCCAGAGCGTCATCGGTGAATAGCGGTCAAGGATGCCCTGGACGGCAAACGCGTTGTAGGCATTGATCCAAAAAACCAGCTGATCCTGGCGCGTCGGCAACCGTGTAGGATCGATACGGTTGAGTTCTCTCAGATACCCATCGAACCTGCCGTCGGCCTGTATAGCTGGATAATCCACTTGCCCATCGCGGACGTGAGCTAGGACGATCCGCTCCCAGGCCTGGTGAGAGACCTGATCCGGGGCGATGGGATCGGCTGGCTGGAACGTTCTTGGCGCGCTTGAACAGCCGGCCAGGATAACGAGAAGGAGTGCCGCGCCGATCCAGCGATTCATAAGAGGGTTCCTCGCGAGCTGAATGACCGTGCTGTGCGCAGTGCGATGATCGGATGGCGTAAAACAGTTCCGACGACACGGCCGTCGAGCCTGTTGCACGATGAGTTATCGGAACAGACTTTGATGGCCTTTCGGTCGAATCCATTCAGGATATCGCTCAGCGACGATTCGAGCAGGTTCCCCACAGAAGGGAATGCCAGACAGGGCGACACATTCCCCGATGCATCGATCGCGATGCTGTACCGTCCCGCATCGCAGGGCTCCAGTTTCTGTCCGCGCAACCAGCTGACATTGTCTTCGATAAATTTCCTGAGATACCCGGGAGGAATCAGCTCATCGTCGAGCAGTCCGCTGAAAACAGCCGCTGCGCTCGATCGATCGTACATGAGCAACTCATCCGGCCTCCCGTAGGTTCCGACGTTCCAATGATAGGCTCCCACCACCGGCAAGAATCCCTGCCCTCGTGCGAATCGGACCACCGCCGGCACCTCAGCTCGATTGACATCGCTCACTATGCAGGTGAGAAACTTCGGATGAGGAAAATCTTTCAGGAGCGCGATACCCTCTAAAACCTGTGCGAGCTGATCGGCGCCACGAATCTGTTGGTACTTCACGCGATCCAATGTGTCTAAACTTACCGAGATGGCCAGCGGCAGCCGACCCAGTCGCTCAACAAGCTGAGGCGTGACCTTCGTGCCGTTCGTAATCAGCGTGAGATGAAAGCCGATCGCTGAGAGGTCCTCGAGAATCTCCGGCAAATCGCGCCGCAACAACGGCTCGCCTCCCTGCACCAACACGAACCGCACACCGTCACGATAGAGGCACGAAAAGACCCCTCGGATTTCCTCCCGTGTCATCTCGTATCGGCCGACATTGAGCGGCAGATCGCAATACCCGCAGGCTGAATTGCATCGGAGATTGACCTGAAACGTGGCCAATACCGGCCGGCCGGCCAGGATGCTTCTGAATGGCGTGAGCGCTCGGTTCAGAACTGTGAAGGGCACTGCCATCTTCTCTCCTCACATCGGCAGATACGGTCATATTTAGACAGGCTCATGCCGTTTTTTTCTGTTTTCTTGGCATGTCAAGGGCCTTTACGCACCAGCTCTTCTAATCTACTGAATTTCCATGATCAGTCTCGCACCACACTGCGGCACACACCTTGCTGAGGGACTCTGGGTCAAACATGACTCTCACACTGCTAGGAGGTTTCGTCATGACGCACGCAAAAAAGAAGATTCTCGCGGCCCTAGTGTGCACAGTGGCCATTGTTGCGTTGGCGATGAGCCCGGCGCTGGCCAAGGACTCGAAAATCAAGAAGTCCCACTACTCACCTACGAAAGCCGCTGCTGAATTAGCAGGCTCTCATGATGAGAAGCCGGGTCCAGCCTGGAGGACGTTCGGCGGCACAGTCAAGAAGATCGAGGGCAACGCCTACACCGTGGAAGATTACGAAGGCAACCACGTCAAGCTGTACATCGGCCAGGGCACGAAACACATCAAGCAAAAGAAAGTCGGGGATACCGTTCGCGCGGAAATGACGCGAGGCGGCTTCGCGAATTCTATTCAGTAACCCCCATTTCGAGTCCGCGCACCCACCTCACGCGCGGTGGTGTCCATGAAGGGGCTGACCCTCAACAGGTCAGCCCCTTCGCTATGGGCCACCACGCGACACAGGGTCATCGAGCCGACGCCTTCACCGATTTCTGAAAGACGATATCGCCATAATAGGCCGTGACCTGTTCTTTGGTATTGTCCGTATCGCTCATGATCGCGACGCCGTTGATCATGGGCGGCTCCTCCCCGAACGCCTTCTTGTAGTCTTCGTAAATATTCCGCTCTTCGTCGATCCACATGCCCACGTTCTGAGTTCCGCTCTCGACGATCACCATCTTGGCAAAATCGGTATAAGCATTCTCGACGATCGTGCCGACAGGTGTCTTCGTTTCCCAGATATAGTTCAAAGCGGCGATCGGAATATCGCCGAATAGAACCTGCCCGGCTTTGAACTTGAGCTTTTTGCCAAAGCTGACTTTGTCGGGATCGTATTGAAAGGTGATGTAGAGCCTGGCTGGAAAGTCATCGCCCTCCTTGAGAGCCACGTCGCTATGCTGAAGCACGTTGTCGATTTTCCAGCGCCAGCGGACGATCGGGAATTCTTTTGGATTGATGACCACCGCCTTAATCAAGCCAGAAGCCGAAGCCTCGCTCACCGCCTTCACGATCGTCACCCCTCCATCCTTCACCACTTCATAGGAGGTATGTTTTGCTATCTTCTTAAAGGTGAGCGGTTTCCACCCATCGGGCATCGACTGCCCCACAGACGCCGCTGAGAATTTTCCGATTTCCAGCACGGCCGGGATCTCTGCCATCACCGATCCAGCCACGATCGCACCGGAGACGAACAAAGATCCCGCAATGAACCTGCTTCCCCGCATCAGCCGCTCCTTTATCACCGCCGCATCCATGCAAACAACTTCATCAAAATATTCTTTGTCCCCTGCGTAAAGTGGGCTTTCCGCCAAAGATTGACGACTTTCTTATTTACCTCGGCTTGCGTCGGATAGGGATGGATCGTGCCAGCGATCGTCTTCGCTCCGGCGCCGGCCTTCATGGCCACGGAAAACTCGCCGATCATGTCACCGGCATGGGCCGCCACGATCGTTGCGCCCAGGATCTTGTCGGAGCCTTTCTGGATATGCACTCGCGCGAACCCTTCGTCTTCTCCGTCGAGGATCGCACGATCGACTTCGTCCAGCTTGAACGTATAGGTTTCGACCTCAATGCCTTTCTCCCTCGCATCTTTCTCATACATGCCGACATGCGCGACTTCCGGCTGCGTAAAGGTACACCAAGGCATGATTAAGGATTCCACGCTGGCATAGCCCAATCCAAACGGATGCGGAAACAAGGCATTCTGGATGACGATCTGGGCCATGGCATCAGCCGCATGTGTAAATTTGTAGCGTGTGCACACGTCGCCCGCCGCAAAGATCCTCGAATTCGTCGTCTGCAGCCGGGCGTTCACCGTAACCCCATTCTTGTCATACTCGACACCGACTGCTTCCAACCCGATGCCCTCGACATTCGGGGAGCGGCCGACGCCGACAAGAATCTCATCGACCGTGAGATCATACTGCTGACCGTGCGAATCTACCGTGAGCCGCTTCCCGCCGACTATTTTCTCTACTCTCAAATCTTTCCCACAGCAGAGCAACTTCACCCCATCACGCAGCATCTGCTGCTCGACAATCTCAGCCGCGTCACGGTCTTCGTTCGGCAAGATGCCGTGCTGCGCTTCAATGAGGTAGGTCTGGCTCCCGAAGCGGGCAAACGACTGGGCCAACTCGCAACCGATGGGACCGGCGCCGATCACCCCTATGCGTTGTGGCAACTCCGTCAGGGAAAACACCGTTTCATTGGTAAGATAGCCTGCCTCTTTCAATCCCGGTGTCGGAGGCGCCGATGCTCGAGCTCCTGTACAGATGGCCGCCTTCACATATGTGAGGGTACGATTGCCGGCCGGTCCTTCGACTTGGATGCGATCGGCTCCGATGAAGCGTCCACTGCCGATATAGACGTCCACGCCCAGCTTGGTATAGCGATGGACCGAATCGTTGTGGCTGATCCGCGCGCGCAGCTTCCTCATGCGCGCCACCGCAGCTCCGAAGTCGTACTTCACACCGGGAGGAATATGCAGGCCGAACTCCTCGGCATTCCGCAAGTCGGTCCAAGCCCGCGCGGCACGAATGATGGCCTTTGAGGGCACGCAGCCGACATTGAGACAGTCGCCGCCCATCAAATGTTTTTCGATCAAGGCCACTTTGGCTCCCAGGCTTGCAGCAATGACGGCCGTGATCAATCCTGCCGTCCCAGCCCCGATCACCACGATATTGTAGTGGCCAGTCGGTTGAGGATTCACCCAATTGGACGGATGAACATTCTCCGTCAGGATGTGATTGTGCTCATCGTTGGGTAAAACCAGACCCTCTTCATGCTCACGCATCAAGGCTTTCCCCTCTGAACTGTGGGCAATCATGACGCGACCTTTCTTTTCTACTACACTTCACGTTTCACGGAATTCACGCGTCATGACTTTTTCACCATGAATTTCTTGTAGCCGATCGGCACCAGCGCGAGGAGCCCCAGCAAGACGAACGCGGCGATGACATTGGGAGAGGCAATTTCCTTCAACGAATTGATCGTCCCCAGTTGCCGACCCGCATAGGCATAGACGAATGAACCTGGGATGATGCCGAGCGCCGTAGCGGCCACATAGCTTCCGACGTTCATCCGCGTCAAACCGGACACCAGATTGACAGCAAAGAATGGAAAGAGCGGGATCAGCCGGAGCGTGATGAGATAGCTGAACGCGTTCTGAGCAAACCCTTGCTGGAGCGTTTCCAACCGTGAGCCGAATTTCCGTTCAACCCAGTCGCGCAACAGGTAGCGCGCAGCCAGAAACGCAAGTGTCGCTCCGCTTGTCGCCCCGAGGTTTACAAGCAGGGTTCCGAAGACACTGCCGAATAAGAACCCACCAGCCAAGGTCAGGATCACTGCGCCGGGCAACGACAGCCCTGTTACCGCAATATAGCAGAGCACGAACAGCGCCGCGGCTCCGGCATAGTTGGCTTCCGTGAACGCCAGCAAGTGATCGCGATTGTCTTTCAGCGCCGCCAGCGATAAAAACTGTCCGAGGTCAAAGTAGAAAAAGACTCCGATGGCCAGCGCAATCACCGCGGCAATGGCAATTTTCACGGCACTCGAGTTGGCCGGCACAGCTGTCTCAGACACGGGGATGGGCATCGGAACCTCGTTCTGTATCATGGGGGCTCTTCTCATGACTGTCAATGTCGCGTCTAACGAGGTTAGTCGCTGATTGATCCGTTTTATTACATGGCCACGACCGAGCAAGAACGCGAGCATCCCCCCGAGTGGCACTCACAGAACATACGGCTACGACGGGGAGGTGGATCTACGGAAATGCCAATGTCCACTCTGATGACCATTCTGGCGGAGGATATTGAGGAGGCCTGAATGAGAGAAAATGTGGACCGCTAGCATTTGAGCATCCATGCGACTGTGAATCTGTAGGGGGATTTCGCTGCGAGGAAGGGGGGATTATTCCCACCGATGGTTGCTGACATCACGATCCATATCGAGTCGGCTGAACGCGCGTTCGAACGGATCGATCATTCCGTCACGGTTCTTATCCAGTTCTTGAAAGTGGTCGTGTAGGATCTCACCGGCCTGGGGATTTGGCGCTCGACCGGCGCGGCGATCCCTGCTGGGATCATAACGTTGCGGCTGCTGGAGTATGCCATGATACGAGAGGTCTGGCTTCGGCTGGACGATGGCTGGCGGATGCCATTTCTTCCCTGCCTTCCGATGGCGACGGGTCTTCCTGGGAACGCGCTCGGAAGGCGTTTGCTCTTGTGGCGCTGCAGCCACCGTCTTACTCGATTCAGTCCTAGCCGATTGCTTGGCACGTACTTTAGGTAGAGCTATAGAAACTTGCCGGTCTGGTGCGAGCGGCTGAACCACCGGCGGCTTCACATCCTTCTTTGGCTTGGCAGAAGCGGCCAACACGAGTGGCTCCCACTCTCCAAAACCACCAACGGTCACAAGGATGCCCGCCAGGAGAAACCCGCATGTGTATGAACGTAACGCCATCACTCCCTCGGCTGACTTTATCTAAAGCCTCTCAAGTGTACCAGGCCATATGATGACCCACAGACCTCTGATTCTCGAAGAGAATTCCTACTCCTATCAGATAGCCTTCTCATGGCCGACCCATGAGCTAGTTGTCAGAAAGGCCATGGCTCACGTAGTCTATGATGAGGAGGCCATGATGGACGAACCTAATCGACTGACTAAGACGAAGGAACAATGGGCCAAGGCGCGCCGTGGAGGTGAGGAGCGGGAAGTGTTTTACGAGGGAGATGCCCGTCTGCCACCAGGACAGCATCTCGTCGAGACCTTTCCCGTGCTGGATCTTGGATTCAAGCCTGAAGTCCCCTTGACCGAATGGAGTCTGACCATCGGTGGGTTCGTGAGCACCCCTGTCACCTGGACATGGGAACAATTCTTGGCGCAACCCCAGTTCAAAAGCGTCTCAGACTTTCACTGCGTGACGAGCTGGAGCCGGTTCGACAACGAGTGGGAAGGGGTCAGTTTCAAACACATTCTGTCCGTGGTGAAGCCGCTGTCTTCGGCAAAGTTCGTCCTCTTCAAATCGTTCGACGACTACACCACCAATTTGCCGCTTGAAGCCTGCGACGATCAGGACGTGCTCCTGACGTACAAATGGAACGGCAGACCGCTCACGAAGGAACACGGAGGCCCAGTCCGCGTGATTGTCCCAAAGCGCTATGCCTGGAAAGGCGCCAAGTGGGTGAAGGCCATTACCTTTTCGGATAAGGATGAAAAGGGGTTCTGGGAAGTACGGGGCTATTCGAACAGCGCATTCCCTTGGGAGAATGATCGATATGGGTGAGATCGTCTAGCCGACCTGCACCCTTCGCATGGTAGTCGGCGATCCGCCTTTGGATACAGCATCCGTAAGTCATTGCCTCCATCGCCTCCTTGTGATGTAATCTGCACCGCAATGCCGAATCGTCTGCAAAACGGCCAGTAAGGCTGATCTGCCCCCACTGGAATCATCACGAGACGGACCGCATGTCATTCCCCTTCCATTAACAAAAACCGTTACACAAAGATCCATGTACTCGCTCGGCCAATGTTTATCAATCGCGTTACTCTGCGTGGCATTGTGCGGCGGGGTAGTAAGCAGTGCCATAGCCACGCCCTCATCACGTTCAAGCGACACCTATATCCGGCAGCTTGATGAGCTCTCTGCGCTCTGGAGTTTCTATAAACAGACCTACATCCAAAATGGCCGGGTCGTCAGCCTGGACGAACAGGGCATCACGACGTCGGAGGGCCAAGGCTACGCCATGCTCCGCGCTGTATGGTCGAACGACCGTGCCACGTTCAACGCCGTTTGGGCTTGGACCAAGGAACACCTCCAAGTCCGCGACGATAAACTGTTCGCCTGGAAGTGGAAAGGGACCGTGCTCGATAGGAACTCGGCGACGGACGCCGATACCGACATTGCGCTCGCCCTTATCCTCGCTGCTCGACGATTCGACCATCCGGCATTCGCACAGGAATCGTTGACCATCATCAATTCGATCTGGAACCAGGAGACGGTCCACATCGGCTCGCACGCCTATGTAACCGCCGGCAATTGGGCGCGCGACGAGGACTACCCGACGATCCACGTCGCCTACCTGGCCCCCTATGCCTACGAAATCTTCGCCTCTGTCGATTCTCACCATTCCTGGGCCCATGCGATTGAATCCAGCTATGCCATTCTGCATTGGCTCTATGATGAAGAAGCCCTGCCCGTGCCTCCTGAGCTTATCTATCTGAACAGACATACCGGCCAATTGACTGTCCGACATCCCGTGACAGGGGCCTCGTCCTCGTTCAGCTATGATGCCTTCCCGATCTTTTGGCGAGTGGCGCTCGATGCTGCCTGGTTCGGACGATCTGAGGGGCCTTTGCGGCAAAAGATGCTGGGATTTTTCCAACACGAATGGAAAACCCGCGGCATGCTTGTCGATCGCTACTCCCTCAAGGGCTTGCCTCTGTCGTCGAATGAAGGCCTTCCGCTCTACGCCACCATCCATGCCCTGGCCTTCCAGGAACAGCACGACCTCGCACGCCTGCTGAGTGAAAGAAAAATTAACCCGCTCAAAGCCGACGCCCTCGCTGGGAAACGACTCCCCTACTATTTCCTAAATTGGCTGTGGTTCGGACAGGCTGTGACTCTTTCGCAAGCTCGCGACTACGATGAGTTCTTGGGATTCTTGCGACCCTTCGACGTGGTTGGGTTCTCGGCACACTTTCCATGGGAACTCTTCGCCGTCACCGTCATGCTCTACATGATCGCACGATGGCATCCGGTTCTAAAGCTCGCCTTTCTGATCTGCGGGTTCAGTCTGTGCCTCCGCTATCTTCACTGGCGGGTCTTTCACACGTTGAATGTCCTGGAAACCGGCGGCCTGTTTATTAGTGTGGCCCTATGGGCGGCCGAACTCTATGCCTTCACCACCGTTGTGCTACTGTTTGTCCAGGTGGGAGTAGGTTGGAGACCTCAGCCTGTCCGGCCCCCTGAGCCACCGAACAGCTTCGCTCCCTCGATCGACGTCTTCATTCCGATCTATTCAGAGTCTTGCGACATTCTGGAGAAGACCCTGATCGGCGCCTCCGCGATGGAGCACGGACACAAACGGATTTACGTGTTGGATGACAGCCATCGAGAAGAGGTCTCCCGTCTGGCTGAACGGTTCGGGGCCACCTACATCAAAGGCCCTCGCCAACATGCGAAAGCAGGCAACCTGAACCACGCACTGACACAGACCAATGGTGAACTGATCGTGGTGTTCGACACAGACCATATTCCGGTGACGACATTTCTGACGGAGACCGTCCCATTTTTCGCAGACCCCAACATGGGCTTTGTCCAAACTCCTCACCACTTCTACAACCAGGACATCTTTCAGCGAGCCCTCGGCGCCAGCCCGCGCATTCCGAACGAACAGGACCTCTTCAATCATGCGATCCAAGGCGGACGCCAAAGCTGGCAGGGTGCGTTCTTCGTCGGTAGCGGGGCCGTCTTCCGGCGGTCGGCGATCACTGAGTTGAACGGATTCAACTTGATGAGCATCACCGAAGACATTCACACCAGCCAGCACCTCCATGCGAAGGGATGGAAATCCGCCTTCGTGGACAAGGATTTGGCAGTGGGGCTCACGGCGGAGAACCTTGCGTCATATATCGTCCAGCGACGGCGCTGGATGCTGGGCTGTCTCCAGATTTTCTTCAAAGACAACCCGCTCCTATGCCGGGGACTGTCGCTCCGGCACCGACTCGGTTACTTCGCCTCGCTCTACTACTTTTTCTTCCCGATTGCGCGGGTGGTGTTCTGGATCACGCCCCTCTATTTTCTGATGTTTCACCTCCACCCGATTTTCGCCGATGTCTCCATCCTCATTGCCTATCTGCTGCCCTTCATGATCGTCCTCCCGATGATCTCGGCCACCCTGCTTCCCGGCTGGCCCAGGCTCATGTGGTCGTCGCTGTATGAAGGGCCGGTAAGTTTTCCGCTGTTCCGGTCTATGTTCGACCTGCTTCTCCCGAGAAGCTTGGGGTTCAACGTCACCCCCAAGGGCCTGCTCTCGGAGCAACGCTCGTTCGACTGGCGATCTTCCGTGAGCCTGGCCATCGCCACCGTCATCACCCTCAGTGCGATTGCGAAAGGCCTGTGGGAGTTCTGGTATTTCGGTATCGAAAAGGACGCCTACTTCTTCAATCTCAGCTGGGCATCCTTTAATCTGTTAACCCTGCTGGTCGGGCTACTGATGGCTTGGGAAAAACCTCAACGGCGCACGGAGGAACGCATCCTCAAGCCGATTCCATTCGAACTGCACGCCGACAATCTGTGCGTCCAGGGGACGACACACGACGTAAGTCTGACTGGCATCTCGTGGCGCGGGGCACCGCCTGATCCACTCCCTTCGACCATGAAAATCAGATTGCTCGACAGAACCCCCTTCACCTCCCAAGTCCGAATGGTCTATCATGACCGGCTGTCAGGGCATGACACCCGCTGCGGGCTGGCATTTCTCAACCTCTCTGAAGAACATCGTCGTCTCTTGCTGCTCAACCTCTATACCGATCCCGCCACATGGAGAGACGCTCATACACACCGCGTGCGCAGCAGTATCCTGATGGCGGGTCACTTGCTTGTCGGATTGCTGAAACACTTCACACCGCTGCGCCTCAGACGGCGGCAGATCCCCAGGCAAGGGAAGCTCCGGATCACCCAGGTTCAGATCGGAGAGAAACGGCCCCGCGTGATCGTGAAGGATCAATCCGCAAGCGGCATCGGTCTGTTGATCTTCGCCAAAAATATTCCGTTCACCACACCTTGGCTGATACAAGATACCAAGGGACAGATCACGTCCTATCGCGCCATCTACCACACCAAACTGTGGGGCCTGGTGCCGCGGGTAGGTCTCCAGGCCATCCCCCCGGCATCCGCTTCACAAAAATTGCCCGCATTCGGCTTGATGCACCAGGAACCACTCGATAGGAAAGGCTCCAGACTATGAGTATGAGATCGCGTTCCCTTGCCCTGATCAGTCTCACATTATTGATGTTGATCGGGCTCAACACGCATGCGGAAGCAGAAGACTTTACAGAATCCTGGTACCTGTCGCGTGGACGTTCCAACATGGAAATCGAGAACTATAAAGCCGCCATCGAAGCGTACGAGAAGGTGGTGGAACGCAACCCGAACCACCGTGAAGCCATGCGCAGTCTCGGCCTCGCCTATGAAAAGCAGGGGCTCAAGGACAAGGCCATCGAGACGTTCGACCGCTATCTCGCCAAGTATGACGATGACCCGGAGATTGCCTTCGACCAGGCACAGGCCCTGGAGTGGTCGCGCTATGCCTACCGCGAAAAAGACATGATGAAGTACTACCGCATGGGGCTGGCTCGCAAAGACGATTCCACGATGCGCCTCAAATACGCGATGCACCTGGCACGGCACAAGGAGACCAGCCAGGAAGCCATCGTGCAATACGACAACGTCCTCGACCGACAACCCCGTAATCCCGAGGCGCACCGAGGGCTGGCAAAAGCCTATGCCTGGCTGGGGAACAACGATCAGGCCCTCTACCACGCGAATCTGGCACGGCAGTCTGCGAGACGGGAGCCCGGCGACCTAACGACTCTACGCCAGGACATGCTCAAAGGACGCGAGCCGACGGTCGAAGGGGTGATCGGCGTGCTGGCCCAGCCCAAGAAACCATTCGAACTCTTCGGGGTTCGAATCGGGTCGCGAGGCAAGGTCGATCTCACATCCTTCACCACCACGATGTTCGAAGTCGGAACTGAACATTACTGGAACTCATCAGAGAATCTGACAGGCGGCTATTTCTCGTTGGGCAATCAGATTCGGTTCAATCCCTCGAATCGCTTCGACGCGATTCTGGAATACCACGGGGCCCCACGCGGCGACGGGTTCGCGTATAAATTCGAGTATGCCCACGAGGGCCAATCTTTTTCGATCCGTCCGGGCGTGAAACGCGAATTCAGATACGACTCCTTTGCCGCGCTGGCCGGCTCCCGCAACACAGGCCAGCTGCTCGGCCTTGCCCGATCGACCCTCTTTTACAGTACGGTCACTTTCGATGCGGGATCGGTTCACGTTGACGTGACACCCTTCGCTGGCTGGGTAACATCCGAGGGCCTGAGCTCAAATGACCAGATTGGGCTGGACCTCAAGGCCTCCCTCCCCCTGTGGCGAACGGATCAATGGGACCTGTCGGCTGAATACCTCTTCTACCTGACCCACTATGGAGAAAATCAGAGTGGATTTGTCCCCAGTACGGGGGAACCCTTGGCGGGCGGATACTTCAGCCCTCAGGTATTCGTGAATCAGATTCCACGACTGGCCACCATTTACACCTTGGAGAATAAGGATGAATTTTCGTTTGCGGCAGGCCCGGCGGTTCAATACGTTGACCAGGCAACTCAAGCCTCGGCCTTTCGTATCGGAGGCGATGCCCACGCCGCCTACACCAATCATCTCTCGAAAGTATGGCTACTGAAATTAATGGCCGACTACACTCAGATTGCCGATATCTACACGCGCGTCCAGTTCAACGGCTTCTTGGTGTATACCTTCCACTAAGGAGCGCTCCCCTTTCTTTTCAATGGACGACATGTCAGTCACCATACGCACAGTGGAATTCTGGCCGATGGATGTACCCATCACTGACCCCTTCGTCGTCGCCACCGGCTCGCGAACGGTTGCGGAGAATGTCTTCCTGCGTGTCACCTTGGCGAACGGAGTACAGGGGTATGGCGAAGCCGCGCCGTTTCCTGAAGTTGGGGGAGAAACTCGCGAAAGCTGCCTTACGGCCATCCGCGCGCTCTGCAAGGCAGTTCTTGGCCGCTCAGCCGCGGACTACAAGGAAATCGGGCTGACGCTATCTGAACTGGCGCTCACTCATCCAGCCGCACGGTGTGGACTTGAAACCGCCGTTATCGATGCCTATTGCCGCGCGTCGAACATCCCGATGTGGCAGCTCTGGGGCGGTGCGGACGTGCGAGCGCGGGAGACGGACATCACCATTCCCATCACCGACCTCGACAAGACCGTCGCCCTGGCGCGCGGATGGTACGCGAAGGGATTTCGCCTTTTCAAAATGAAGGTCGGCAAAGATGTCGAGAGCGACATCCGACGTCTGGAAGCCGTGCATCGCACACTCCCAGGGATCTCCTTCATCGGCGATGGCAACCAGGGCTTCTCGCGCCAGGACTGCCTGACCTTTGCACAGGGTGTAAAAAGATGTGGCGGGACAATGGTGCTGCTTGAACAGCCGGTGGTGCGGCAGGACCTCGACAGCATGGCGGCGATCCGTCGAGAAACCGGCATTCCCGTTGCGGCGGATGAATCGGTCCGCTCGCTCGCGGATGCGCAAGAGGTCGTTGCCCGGGGCGCGGCTGACTACATCAATATCAAGACCATGAAGACCGGTGTCAGCGAAGCCGTGGGGATTGCCTCCTTCACCAAAGCGTCAGGCCTCAAATTGATGATCGGCGGGATGGTCGAAACACGCATCGCGATGGGTTGTTCTTTTAGCCTGGTCCTGGGACTCGGCGGCTTCGACGTGCTCGATCTCGACACCCCGCTCTTGCTGGCTAGCGATCCCGTCATGGGTGGCTACCGATATGATGGTCCACGTCTTCAACCCTGGTCAGGCCTCGGTCTCGACATGAAAGCGGAGCCCTCCCCCAACGTCACCATTATCGAATAGATCACCCGCTCGTTTCGTCACACTTCTTACAGTTCAAGGTCTCACCGAGATGCTGGCTCCGGCCTTCCTCTTTTAGGACCCAAGGCCGATTCGTCATCGGGGGTTGGTGGCGCACATGCTGACCATGGCCGCATTGGAGATCAGCCACCCAATCACCATATTCGTCCAGATGAAATCCGACAATGGGCTGATGCATGCACGAACCTCCCTCGCATCTTCGTCATCGTATGCTAGACTCGTGCGCATGCTAACACGAACGGAGGAGCACGCGTGATGAGGCAATCTGAATCGAAGATCGGCTTCGTGGGGGTCGGACGGATGGGAGCCAACATGGCCCGGCGCTTGAGAGATCAGCAGGAAATAATCGTAGCCGTGTACGATATGAATCACGCCACGGCTACCGACCTTGCGACCGAGCTAGGCTGTGAAGCGGCTGCGACCCCTGCCCGCGTTGCGGAAATCTCGGACATCATTTTCACGGTCGTGTCCGATGACGCTGCGATGCGTCAGATCTTTTCCGCGGACGACAAGGAGAGTCTCCTCCGCCACGCCAAGGACCGGCTCTTCCTGAACTGTGCCACCCTTTCGCCGACTATGCACATCGACATCGAAACTCTGGTCACGCAAGGTGGTGGCCAGAGCCTCGAAGCCTGCATGGCCAGCAGCATCCCACAGGCGCGCCAAGGCACACTCTACCTCATGTGCGGTGGGCATCCGGATGTCTTCGAATCAGCGAAGCCGCTGTTAGAGAAATTGAGCGCGCGTCTGCGCTATATCGGATCGACAGGAGAGGCCGCGAAGGTCAAAGCCCTCGTCAACATGGTGATGAACTGCAATACGGCCGCGCTGGCAGAAGGGCTTGGGCTTGGAGCAGCACTCGGCCTCGATTTGACGATATTGCGAGACATCTTCGCCCAAACGGGAGCCGCGTCGCGTGTATTAGAGACGGACGGCGAGGATATGCAGAACCGGGCTCATGACTGTTACTTCTCAGCTACCCACGCAGTCAAGGACTCGGGCATCGCCCTCGCGTTAGCGGAGACCGCCGGGCTCACCGTCCCGCTCGCTCAAGCGACCTACGATCAATACCTGCGACTGGTCGCACTCGGCAAAGGCGAATTGGATAAGTCCGCCGTCTCTGAACTCACCTTCACAGACCGAGGCACTCGCTAGCGCCACGCGAGACAAGCGGGACGGGTTTGTCTGGTCTATCCGGTCTGTCTGGTTTATCTGGTGAGTCTCGTTCAACAAAACAAACCAGACAAACAAGAGAAACAAGCCGAGGCTCACCGTTTCTCAAAGGGAAGTTCTGATCGCTGACTGGCGGGAAAGTAGGTCCACCGCTTCTGCTCGTCTTCATCGAAGCTGCCGAGAAAGGTCACGTATCGATCGAGGGTACGAAACTCGGCGAGCGTGATCGTGCAGTGAGAAGGGTCGACAACACGGGCATCGAACTGGCCCACCACGTAGAGCAAACCCGCTCCCGCTTGATAGAGATTCCGTCGGCTCACATACCCGGTATTGGGGAACAGCGTCTCCTCAATCGAGCAGCCTGCAGGCCCTTCCACGGAGAGCCGAAGATTGTGCCGAGAGAGGAATGGGTCAGTGGCAACTCTGGTGATCGTCAGACGAATATGATCGGCCGAGAATTCGACAGAGGCCGGCACCGGCTCATCGCTGTTGCAGGCCACCAGAAACAGGAACAGGCCGGCCAAGTACCTTGCCGGATTCGTCCGAGTCACTTGGTTACTGAAACTTTCGGCGCTGCGCCAATCGCATCCAGCCCTGCTTGAGCACAGGCATCGTCGAGGTGCGCACTGGGTGCCCCACCAACACCAATCCCTCCAACAACCTCACCGCCAATCTCGATCGGAAGTCCGCCCCCGAGCATCAGCACCTGATCGTTCATCTCACGAAGAGCTTGCAAGGTCGGCACCTTGTTGATCAACTCTGCCAACTCGGTCGTTGGGCGGCGGAGACTCGCCGCGGTATAGGCCTTCTTCCTGCTACTATCGACCGTATGCGGCCCGGCCCCATCGGCTCGGGCCATGGCCCGAATCACGCCGGCTCGGTCCACCACTGACACACTCACCCGGTAGCCATCCTTGATGCATGCATCCAACGATGCCTGGATCGCCTTACCGGCATGTCCCATCGGCAAGAATGCCTCTCTCGGCAATTCATCAAACGCCTGTATCGTATGAGGCATCAATATCATGAACGCCGTTGCGATCATGAGCCGATATGCCATAGGCACAGAATGCCGTTGATGTGGATGAACGAATACCATCGGTATGTCTCCTGGTTATAAAGGAAAGATGTAGTGTAGGGAGCGTACGAAGGCGCGAGAGGGCCTGTCAAGAGACGACTATAGGCAAGGGTTCAGGTGGAAATGGAGCGCGCGGCCGTCAACTCCAGACAACACGCTCTTGATTGAGGAGGTAGTCGATCACTTCGATGCTATTACGCATCTGGATCTGCGCCTTTTCGGACATGGGGAGTACAGCACCGACCAGCTTGCCTGACTCGACGTCGTCAAGCGACGGAATCCCATCAGCTCCACGTTTTTCCAGCTCCTGTCGGTAACTTGCCACGCTCGCCTCCTGATTCTCCGACGATTGGATGAGCAACTCCTACGCCAGAGACTCATCACCTACTCTTACTGTCTGCGTAGAGATAGCATAGCACACGGAAATCAGTACCCTGATGGAATGCCGTATCGTGTTGATTGAAGGCTACTTTTGAGTCGACCGACGTATGGTGGTTGAGGCAGGTGCGAGGGCGCCGAGGTATGGGAAATGACCGATCTTGAGAAGCGGCGTATCGAGACGCAGGCGAAAATCGCCATGTTCTGCGTCAACAAAGTACGGGTCACCGGTAATATCTGACTGGGCCTTCAGTTCCGGGGCCAGTTGGTTCGGATTATCCACCCGAAGATAATCACCATCCCTGTTGTAGAACGCATTGAAAGAGGTGGTGGTCTGAGTGAAGGGGGCAATCACAAAACCGACTCGATTCAGCCCGACCACGTTGCCGGTGACCTCGCTCTGGGATTGCCCGAGAAACGCCGCGCCACCACCATTCTTCACCAAGGTGTTACTCACCAACACGGCTCGTGCACGGTCGCTGACCACGACAGCTTCAAAAAGACTTCGGGTAATCACGTTTCGCTCCAACCGCACGTTCGACTTGCCGGCAATCGAGACGCCATGATCGTTATCATGAATAAAATTCCCAATGAGGACGGCGTCTGAATCGGCAAACTGAACGCCAGTCGTCTCGCTCCCTCCAATGACACAATCCTCTATCCGCACATCGTGAACTTGCTGGCTGAACAACATGCCATTGATCTTGACCCGGCGAAGAACAATCCCCTGCCCATTGAAGAGACCGACAGCATGGCCGCCACGGTCATTGATGGTCATGTCGCTGATCTCAATGTCCGTCGCCCCATAGGGCCACTTGCCCACATGAAGAGCACCCACCAAAATTTCACGCCCCAGAATCGTCACCTGATCCACTCCAGCCCCGACGAACTTGATCTTCTCTTTGCTGTGAATGGTCACGTCCTGAGGATAGCGGCCCGCCTTGACGAAAACAGTATCGCCTTTTTTGGCTGCATCAACCGCTTCCTGAAGAGAGATGTAGTCCCCCGTTCCATCCAACGCAACCACGATAGTCCGAGGACCAAGTAGTGGCCCTTCATCAGCCCAAACCGGGCCAACGCCCCAGAACCCAAGCACCGTGATGAGACCTAGAAAAACGAGCTGTTTCATACAAGATCTCTTACAGACCTCCCCCTCAGGAAGTCAATCACGGTTGTTGATTGTGAGGCGAGAGTTCGCGTGCTATGCTCCGCCCCCATGATGTTGGTCGGCCTCACAGGTGGCGTCGCCACAGGCAAAAGTACCGTCGCCAAGATGTTCAAGCAATGCGGCGCCGTCGTCATCGACGCCGATGAGCTTGCGCGGGATGTCGTCAACCCAGGCAAGGTAGCATGGCGAGAGATCGTGAATACTTTCGGCAAAACCGCCCTCGACCCTGATCGCACCATCAACCGCCGAGCGCTTGGCACCATTGTCTTCCGAAACCACTCAAAATTGCGCCGCCTTGAGCAAATCATTCACCCCCGCGTCGAGCGCGAACAGGCCAGACTGACGAGACAAGCCGCCAGAAAAGACCCCAACGCCGTGGTGATTTACGATGTGCCGTTACTGTTCGAAGCCGGCGTAGACAAGCGAGTCGATGCAATCATCGTCGTCACCGCCGACCGCGAAACACAAATTGCACGACTCAAGAAAAGAAACGGTCTTTCCCGCGCTGAAGCGATCCGACGCATCCGCAGCCAAATGCCATTGGCAAAGAAGATCCAACGAGCAGACCACGTGTTACAGGGAACCCTTTCTCGTCCTTCACTCCACAGGCAAGTCGATCGATTATTGAAGGACCTTCGCCTCCTCGCCTAACCCTCTGTCGTGCATTCTCTCCACCCCCTGTGTTAAATTTTCGCGTATGCGAAACGTCGTGATCATCGGCTCGGGGCCGGCAGGACTCACAGCTGCGGTCTATGCGGCGCGGGCGAATCTCTCGCCCCTGCTCATTGAAGGCTGGCAATCCGGCGGACAATTGACCACGACGACGGAAGTTGAGAACTATCCTGGCTTTGCCACGGGCATCATGGGCCCGGAGCTCATGAAGCAAATGCGGGCCCAAGCGGAACGGTTCGGCACGGAGTTTTTGACCGGTGACGTGAGCGCGGTGGATCTCAAGACAAGCCCCTTCACCATCACCGTCGATGGCGAAAATACCTCACACACCAAGACCCTCATCATTGCGACCGGCGCATCGGCCATTCAGATTGGGTTAAAAAACGAGGCGCACCTTACGGGGCACGGCGTCTCAACCTGTGCGACCTGCGATGGGTTTTTCTTCAAAGGAAAAGAGCTGATTGTCGTGGGCGGCGGCGACAGCGCGATGGAAGAAGCGACCTTCCTGACCAAGTTCGCGACCAAGGTTTCGATCGTTCACCGGCGCGACAAGCTGCGGGCTTCCAAAATCATGCAAGACCGCGCGGCGAAGAACGAGAAGATCACGTTCGTGTGGAACTCCGCCGTCGAAGACATAGTCGGCAATGATGTGGTCACCGGCGTCCGCCTCAAGAATCTCGTCACAGGCAAGACGACGGACCTATCCTGCGCTGGAGTCTTCGTCGCGATTGGGCACCGTCCCAACACCAATCTCTTTAGCGGCCAATTAGACATGGATGCCAAGGGATACATCCGCACGACAGAGGGAACCGCCACGAACGTGCCGGGCGTCTTCGCCGCCGGCGATGTCCAAGACTCGACATACCGCCAAGCCGTAACCGCCGCCGGCTCCGGCTGCATGGCCGCCATCGACGCCGAGCGATTTCTTGAATCCCTGGGCCATCATGTTTAGATCACCAGGATGCTCAAAATGGTCGCCCAACAAGGCCGCAGGCGAGACAAATACCGGAGGCGCCTGTTTTCCACCCACCCAACCCTGAGCTGCCAAAACAGCTCTGTCCCAAGTGGGGTACGTTGAAGATTGTGCCGATCCGAGAACGAAGTTCCCAGCCATTTTCAGCATCCAGTTAGCAAACTATGCGCTGCGCCATCGTCCATTACCACGAACTCGCCCTCAAAGGCCGCAACCGGGAATACTTCGAGCAGCGACTCGTCCGCAATATCCAATGGACACTGAAAGACCTCGGCGTCAAACGCGTCGAGAATCTTCGCAGCCGGATTCGCGTGGTCCTGCCTGACACAGTTCAAGACCAGACCATCATCGAACGGCTCACACGAGTGTTCGGAATCGCCAACTTTTCACTGGCCCATGGGTTGCCGCTCGACCTGGCCAAGCCGGACCTGGGAACGCTCAGCAAGGCCATCATCGAGGCACTCCGGTCGGAATCCTTCTCCACCTTTCGCGTATCGGCGAAACGGGCTGACAAACGTTTGACGCTGACCTCCATGGAAGTCGCGCGGGACGTCGGCGCGGCCGTCTGTGAAGGAACCGGCAAGAAAGTCAGCCTGAAAGATCCCGACCTCACGATCTATCTTGAACTGCTCTCCAAAGAGGTCTACTACGCGACCAACAAGATTCAGGGGCCTGGCGGGATGCCGGTGGGCGTCAGCGGAAAAGTCGCCTGTCTAATCTCTGGAGGGATCGATTCGCCGGTCGCAGCCTATCGCATGATGAAGCGCGGGTGCCGAGCTCTCTTCGTCCACTTCTCAGGCCGACCGCTTGTCAGCCGTGCCTCGGAAGAGAAGGTCCGCGAACTCGTGCAGCTCCTCACGATCCATCAATACACATCGAAGCTTTACGTCATCCCGTTCGGGGAGATCCAGCGCGACATTATCGCGAGCGCGCCAGCCCCCTATCGCGTGGTGCTGTACCGGCGCGTCATGATCCGCATCGCGCAGGAACTAGCCAGACGTGAACAATGTTGGGGACTCGTCACGGGCGATAGCTTAGGGCAAGTCGCCTCACAGACACCGGAAAACTTGACGGTCATCGAAGAGGCGGCAGAGCTGCCGATTCTGCGCCCGCTCATCGGCATGGACAAGGTGGAAATCACCGACCAGGCTGAACGTATCGGCAGCTTCGCCATATCCATCGAGCCGGATCAAGACTGCTGCTCACTCTTCACCCCGCCGCACCCCAGCACGAAAACCAGACTCGATGACATTCTGAAGGTCGAACGGATGTTCGATATCGGCGCACTGATGAAACAGGGTCTCGACAAGGCTGAGCTGTCGAATTTCACATTTCCTCTGTAGCGGGAGATTTGCCAAAACCCTCACTGCGGCCTAACCGATTGCTCCGCCTGCTGCGCCTGGGCAAGCGCCTTTTCCGTCATGATTCGAAAATGCGATTCCAGATCTCGCCGCATTGCCAGGGCGATCATCCAATCCGGCACACTCGTATCAATCTCAACGAGCAGTTCAAACTCGGCTTTCGTGTGAGCCCCACCGTCAACGGGGGCGAGTTTCCAGAATCGGCGGTACTGTTTGAAGTCGCCCCCCTTCAATCCCGTCAGCAACCCGCCGGTCGGCAGGAGCCTCGTCTCACTCAAGAGGCGCCGTTCTCCCGGAAGCAGGGCATGGTCGATCCGAATATCCGTGAACACCTTGCCGTCTTGCTCCCGTATCTCCGCCATCCGCATCCGTACATCGAAGAGCTCAGGCCAATGGGCATAGTCGGTCAGTATTCGCTGAACAATCGCCAATTCCACCGGAAAGAGAATCGTGGCCGTCGCCCGCACGCCGCCGGTAGGTTCCGTACGAACATCCAGTAGGACCGGCTCGGCCGCACGGCCCCACCCAGGCCAGCCAAGCAGGAGACAGCCCATGACGATCATCGCACGCCACAACATGGCGCAAGTATATAGACTCATCGAGGACCAGGCGAGTATTAACAAGATGCTACAACTATCGCTGTGCGCGAGACAGGCGGGACGAGCGAGACGGGCCAAACGAGATGGAAACCCAATCTGTTCTCGTCGCGCCTTTCTCGCATGTCTCGCGCTTCACGCGCCACGGTCATGATTGACGTGTCCAAACACCCCTATGTTAGGATGCGCACGATGACACGCTGGTCCTTCCTGTTGCTCACGCTCATCGGTTTATCCGGTCTTTCAGAAGCGGCTCACGCGCAGCCCTTGGACGATTCATACGCCACGACAGAACGGTCTTGTAGTTTCGGTATGGCGAAGGGAGAGGCCTCGCAGAGCTGTCAGGTCCATTTCCCCACAGGCTGCCTCGTGGCCAATATCCCCGGAACCGACAAACCCTGGACGACCATCTCCAAGGGCGGACAAACATTCTGCCGATTTGACGACAAATCCACAGACTGGAAAACCAAGATCACCGGCTCCTGCAGCCGTTGCAAATCCGACCATTGTTCGGTCCAGTTTATTGTCCGATTCGACTGTTCCCAACAATCGCAATAGTCATGTCCATCGCTGAAGCCATCAAACGTGAAGCTCGAGCCCTGGGTTTCGACGCCGTCGGCATCAGCCGAGTAGACGACAGCGGCCAGCCACCAACCGAACTCCCTCCTTACTTACCCCTTGACCCCAACACCCCGTTATCCCATCGCTTGTTCAGCCGTCTCGCGGAATGGCTCCGGCTGGGCTACCACGGCACCATGGACTGGATGACTCGCGACCCCGCTCGTCGAAGCGATCCGCGACAGGTACTGCCAGGATGCCGATCAATGGTGTCGGTCGGCATGAACTACTACACGGACAATCGCGCGAACGAGCAGCCTGGAATGGGACGTATTGCCCGTTACGCCTGGGGGAAGGATTACCATACGGTCATGAGCCAGCGACTCGCGCAACTCGAAGCGAAAATCGCAGCCCTGGCGCCAAGCGTGACCACACGGACCTACATCGATACCGGCCCGATCATGGAAAAGGCCTGGGCGCAGCAGGCCGGCCTCGGATGGATTGGAAAACATTCCAATCTCGTCTCGGCTGAATATGGCTCCTGGCTCCTGCTCGGGGAGATTCTGACGACCCTGGATCTGAAAGAAGATGAACCGGCCACAGATCTGTGCGGAAGCTGCACTCTCTGTATTCAGGCCTGTCCGACCGGCGCCATCGTCGAACCCTATGTCGTCGATGCCCGACTCTGTATCTCCTACCTGACCATCGAACTGCGTGGTGGTCGGAAAATTATCTCTGATGAACTCGCCTCTCAAATGGGCAATCGCATTTTCGGTTGCGACGATTGCCTGGACATCTGTCCCTTCAATCTGCGGACAGACCCGACGAATGAACCAGCCTTTGCCCCCACCCCCTTGACCCTCGCGCCTAACCTCCAGGCTCTGGCTCAGCTCAGCGCGGAGAGTTTTGCTGCCACCTTCAAGGGAAGTCCCCTCAAGCGAGCCAAACTGGGCGGACTCCTTCGCAATGTAGGGATTGCAGAGGAAAACCACCGCAGACAGACAGGGAGCCCCGCCTCATAAAGAGCCCCCTTCTTTCTTACCGGGAAGAGGAGTAGGCTGTCTCTAATAGTTGGTGGTTCGCGGGAGACCTGAACAAGAAGCACTCCTATGCATCCTCCTGTCTTGCTACTCATCTCGGCTGATCCCCACACCAGACCGTTGCTCGAACAAGCCCTCGACCACCACCACGCCACGATCTTCGCTGCTGCCACGACCCAAGAGGGTCTGCGCATCCTGAAAGACCAATCAAACCTCGCACTCGTCGTCTGTGATGAGAGCCAAGGACGGATTGCAAGCCAGATAGTCCTCTCTCAGGCCAGACGCATCACTCACCACCTTCCCGTGATCATCCTCGGAACAGACGGATCAGCAAAAGCCGCAGTCGAGGCGTTGCACCGTGGCGCCACCGACTATCTCGCACAACCGGTCACCGCGAAGGATCTCCAGACTGCCATCCACAAGACCCACGTCTTCGAAACGCCAGAGCCCCACGCGCGGGCTGAACGGTCCGCCACATTCGATCAGATCGTCAGCCGGTCGCCTCAGATGGAACTGCTGAAACATCTGGCAGCCGAAGTCGCCCAAACCGATGCAACGACCGTCCTCATCACCGGCGAAAGCGGCACCGGCAAAGAACTCTTTGCCCAGGGGATCCATGCCTCAAGCCCCCGATCCAAAGGCCCATTCATCGCGCTCAATTGCGCCGGCATTCCTGAGCACCTCCTCGAATCGGAATTGTTCGGCTATCAACGCGGCGCCTTTACCGATGCGAAGCAGGCCAAGCCTGGCCGATTCCAACTCGCCGAGGGCGGTACACTTTTCCTCGACGAAATCGGTGAACTGAGTCCTTCCGCGCAGGCAAAACTCTTGCGCGTCCTGGAGAATCGTCAGGTCGATCCCCTGGGTGACACACATAGCATTCACGTCAACATTCGCGTGATCGCAGCCACGAACGAGGATTTACCGGCACAGATCAAGGCCGGGCGATTCCGACTGGACCTCTACTATCGGCTGAACGTCTACCAACTGCGCATCCCGCCGCTCCGCGAACGACCCGAAGATATCGAGCCGATTCTGACATCGTTCCTGGAGGTCGCCCGCCGGGATCATGGCTGTCGCATCACAGGCATCACCCCAGCCGCGCTGACCATTTTGCAAGGCCACGACTGGCCAGGAAATGTGCGGGAGCTGCACAACGTGGTCGAAGGGCTTACCATTACCTGCAAGGACGAGATAATCCAGCCGGACCATCTCCCCGTCTCTCTACGAGATACTCAATCAGCGGGACCAAATGGAGAAACTGTGAAGACATCGCTCCTGGCCTTCGGCCTCTCGGCTCAGGAGATGGAAAAGAAACTGTTGAATGAAGCGCTACAGCGCACAGGCGGCAACATTTCCGAAGCCAGCCGGCTCCTCAAGATCACCCGCAATACACTCCGGTATCGCATGGCGAAGTACCACCTCCAATAGGATGCTGAAACAAGCCCCCAACTTTGTTTTCGGCTCGCTCCAACGAAGCGTGAAACGAGAGTCAGCTGCGGCCTTGCCTGCGGAACGACGCGTCTCGGCGCGCCGGGGTTGGCGGGTGAGAAGTCTGGCCTGTTTGAGCATCCTCACCTGAGCATGAGGACTTTAGAATGCGTACTGACCGATATGAATGTCAGTCACAGCCCATAAACAAACCACATAGTAGATTCTAGTCCGCCTCCGTTGGGCGCGCTTCTTTAGTGTCAAGTCAAGCAATGAGGTGGCCTGGAAACTCACCTCGCTTCACCTATCAAGAGATAGCGGAAGGGACGAGATTTTAAAACTCTATAGCCCTAGAGGCTATAGGCTCTGATCGAGTCTCATTGGTTTGTTCCAGATCACTTACAGAAGACTCAGAAGGGGAGGGGGAACCAATCAAATCCGATCGGACAAAATAGTTCTTCCACAGTCTGACCACAGTTGTACTCAAAGGGAAGGCGGCTCAAATACCTTCAGCCAGCCGCTTCCACATCGCTCTCACTCACCTTCTTGACGTTCTTTAATTCTAAGCGTAGGGTCCCGATCTGTGCGGATTGCATTGACAGTGGGCGGGAAAGCTTATGGCAAAAACATGTGCATACTGTAGAAGCTCAGGACCATTTACTGCCGGTCACGTCTGGCCGAGATGCTTCTTGGAGCGATATGGTCGACATGCAGCTCATTTCTCCGTTCGCAGCCGGCAAGTGCATGGAGCAGATTATGTTGTCAAAGATGTCTGCGCAATCTGTAATGCCGAAAGGTTGAGTCCGCTCGATTCTTACTTCTGCCGCCTATACGACGAGTACTTTGTTCACCTTCATGATTTTAACTCGACTGCAATACTTCATTACGACTTCGATCTCTTGGCTCGCAGCCTTCTTAAAATCTCATACAACACGGCCCGACAAGGGATATCAGACCCAAGGCCTCTTGCAGCACTTCGAGAGTTCATTATTGGACGTGATTCTCGTCCGATGCAGCTGGCAATATTCGCCGAAATTGTATCGCCGACGATGGTTCCGCAACCCGATGGAAGCATGCTTAAAGTTATGCCGCAAATGTATCGATCTGCACTTGGCGGGTTTCTTACCCCTGGCTTTGAGCGCATCCTCCTCCGTATCGTTGCGGTTAACTCCTACTACTTCCACGTCATGGTGCCATTAGAGGGATTGATCCAAGCTGAATTCGAGGCAGTAGCAGATCAATTCTGCAAAAACGTAAAGGGGGCGGTACGACTTCCTCACAGTCTGAAGGAAATGACAATCCACACTTCACCACAGGATGGCATTCGAAGCATTGTCCCTCAGCTTAGTGCGTATCACGATCAGTATCGCAATTTTTTCGCCAAGAAAAGGCCGTCTCAGTAATCAGGCGAGCGGGAAATGGGGGGGGCATTGATTGACCTTGCAACGCGGCTCCAACAAAGAGTCAAGGATATGGGATCGGCAACTGTCTTGACTGCCAAGCGCACTGAGGTTGTTCCGCCGGCCATCCCACCCGGTACTTGCGCATCGCGTTGAGTGTGCTCAGGGAGTGTTCATGAGGAGCATGGTGTGACTGACTCGTGTAACGCGATGCTGTTATCATGATATAGTCATTTCTATGATAATCGAAAACACGATGGAGGAATGCCATGCCGATTATTAAGCCGATCTCGGATCTGAGGAACAAAACGAATCAGATTTCAGCTCTTGTCCACAAAAGCCATGAGCCCGTGTTCATCACCAAGAATGGGGAGGGCGACATGGTGCTCATGTCATTGGCCAAATACGGAGAGATGGAACGGACGTTGGATCTCTATGAAAAACTGGCCGTCGCCGAATCGCAAGCAACAGCCGGCAATCGTGGGCGCCCGCTCGACCGCGTCATGGCCGATCTGAGGAAACGCATCCGTGCCTTCAAGTAAGCACACCGTCCGTCTGCTCTCGATCGCCGAGCAGGATCTGGTGGATACTGTGTCGTATTTGGCCGCGGAGAATTCACGGGCCGCGGCTGAAATGCTCGATCACATCGAAGCCCGTTTGGCGGCGCTGCAATCCCACCCCTTCGTCGGTCGTGTTCCCCACAATCCCAAGCTCACGGCGCTTGGCTATCGAGTTCTCGTCATCGACAACTATCTGGTCTT
>JAYTTD010000025.1:0-9190 GCA_043745235.1 Nitrospira sp.
ACAGCCGTTCGACTCGAGGTCAGTCGAACGGCTGTGCTCGTTTGGTGGAGGCGCCGGGAGTTGAACCCGGGTCCGAAGACCTTCAGTGCAACGGATCTACATGTGTAGCCGATCGTTTTAGTTTCGCAGCCACCCACGCCCATCGGCTGGCTTAGACTGGCTGCTAGCCCAGTATTGTCTCGTCCTTAGCCGCTGAGCACCGACTTTGGACCAGCCCGCTGTATCGCGCTCCGACCACCCCCGCGGGCCTCAGGTGGAGGAACGTCGCAGTTAATTAAGCTGCGAGTGCCAGTTCTTGATTGGCAGTTACATTTTCCCGGAGGATTTACGAGACCCCGAGAGCTCGACATGCCCCGCTGACTTTAGTATCCCCGTCGATACCGGTCGCCCCCTTTCCCTGTTACCGTCAATCGTGAAGCGTGCGACATGATCTGATTAGAGAGGGACGCTTCACACTTCACGATCGAAGTATCTTGTAGGCGCTCTATCATACCGCACAGGCCGGAGCGATGCCATACTGAAACACAAAAAAAAGAAGAGGACGTTTTCGTGAGGTAGAGTTCGTCGCTTCCTCTCTTGCTTGTCAGATATGCAATCTGACGATTGTACGGTGTTACCTGACGGCTGACTTCAAGATTTTCCCTGCCGAGAACTTCGGGACTTTGGCAGCGGGAATCCGCAACGCCTCACCGGTTCTAGGATTCCGCCCAAGCCGGGCTTTCCGCTTGGCAACCGTAAAGGTCCCAAAATTCACCAGCGAGACGCGTTGTCCCTTTTTCAGGGACGTGGTCACCGCTCCGGTGAAGGCCTGTAACGCAGTGCCTGCCGCAACCTTGGTAATACCCGCGGTTGCCGCCATTTTTGCGATCAACTCTTCTTTTGTCATCGTGCCCCTCCTGGTATTGTATTGGGTTGAACTACTCGACTCCTTGCTACCGACGTGCTCTGTTACCGCGCCCACATGAACCGGGATTTTCAGTAACACCCAAGACGTTAGGCTTCCCGTATCTGTGCGGTCTGATTCCGTTTTACAAGAATGTGCAGGTCATGGATTTTCTTCCTAAGGGTGTTTCGATTCAAACCCAGTAGTTCTGCTGCCTGGATCTGGTTGCCGTTGGTTTCCTGAAGGGCTCTGGTGATCAAGGGGCGTTCGATGGCAGTGATCAACATGGGATACAAGTTGCGTCCCGAACCGTTTCGCATCCCTTTTACGAAATCGCCCATCTTCCATTCAAGATAGTCCTCAAGCGACAGGGCGTCTTTCCCGTTCGCTCGAGCAGCATTCTGCCGCGCCATCATCTGTATGGACTTGGAGGCTCGTTTGAGCACAGTTCGAGAGCCGGTGATGACCATTGTGTGCGTGAGATCGATGTTGGAGGGTATGGCGGTGGCCCTATCGGCTGAGCCCGGTTTTAATTCAACGATAACTGCGTCAAACGTGCGACGCGTCACGTCCTTCGGTAGCGTGGATGCGTCTTTCGCTGCAATCACGGAAGCATCTTTGAAGGCGTGCTTGAACTGACTCAGGATGTCCGGGTCTCCGCTGATCAACAACACACTGAAGACGGATAACGTAAGCGACATGAACGTTCCAGGAGAAGAGCGAAGAAGTGGTGCGGATTATTGCCCAGGGCTAATTTGATGTCAATGAGGAAAATATAGAGGGCGCAACTCTTCTTGGCATGAGCAAAGGGAACAGGACGGTCTTTCTTGCCCGATGAACAGCTTTGTCTCTGTGAGTGAAGCTCGATGACATTGGTCGAAATATTCGATGTGTCAGGCAGCCTCCATTTCTGCCCATCTTGTACAATTGGCTATGTATGAAGAATGAGCCTCAATTCTCTCAACAAATTCGATCTTGGTCAGGATAAAAGAGGCCACCTAATATTATGCTCTCAGGCTCGTCAGGGCGAGGTGTCTTGACAGCAGGGCCTTTTCAGGAGTACGACATATGCTACGAACTTTAATTCCTACCGGGATACTCATGTATGAAGGTTTCTCTTAGGGCAACTTATGGAATTATGGCGGCAGTCGACTTAGCGATGCATCTCGGGACAGCCCCGGTCCAAGCGAAATCGATTGCGCGCCGACAAGCGATCCCTGCTCGATTTCTTGAGCAGATCCTTCATGGCATGAAGAAAGCCGGTCTTGTATCGAGCCTTCGCGGGGCCCACGGGGGATATGTGCTGTCGAAGAAACCCTCTGAGGTGTCGGTTGTCGAGATTCTTGAAGCGCTCGATGGCCCGCTTTTTCCCCTGAGCGATGGAACTGGCCGAGCACAGGTACGACGACTCAGCAAGCCGGAACTTTTGCTTGGGAAGGTGTGGGAACAGGTCTATCGAGCGGAGCGAGAAGTGCTCGAAGCTATAAGCGTAGAAGAGTTAGCCGGGCAGCAACGAGTGCTCGAGCAAGAGCGGTCGTTGATGTATCACATTTGAGGTCACATATGAGTCGCACATCAATCAATACCGTTCCCATAACGACAGAGCCTATTTCTCCCGCCATTATTGAAGAGATCGAGACTTTCGAGACCGAGGCCAGACGTATGGTTTCCGGCGACGTGTCGAGCGATCTATTCAGGCCATTCCGTCTCCAATACGGCATCTACGGCCAACGGCAAGCCGGTGTTCAGATGATTCGCATCAAGATTCCATTTGGGGGACTGACGGCCAATCAGCTCCGTCGGGTTGCGGAATTAACCGAGCGGTATGCCACTGGTGTCGGGCATGTGACCACGCGCCAGGATATCCAGCTGCATTTTGTCGAATTATCAGATGTGCCGGTCATCATGCGTGGGTTGGCGGAAGTCGGTATGACCACCAGAGAGGCATGCGCCAACACGGTCCGCAATGTGACAGCTTGTCATCTTGCAGGAATCTGTCAAGGGGAAGTATTCGACGTGACGCCCTATGCGAAAACTGTCGCGCTCCATCTCTTGAGGAATCCGCTCAACCAGAGCCTTCCCCGAAAATTTAAGATTGCCTTCTCTGGCTGCAAGCAAGACTGCGCGCTTACGCCGATTCACGATATCGGGCTTCTGGCCGCGAAGCGTGCGGATGGAACCATTGGCTTTCGAATGGTCGCAGGCGGAGGTCTCGGTTCAGCCCCTCGGCTCGCGCAGGTCCTTCGGGAATTCACTCCGATGGATGAGCTTATCCCGAGCGTGGAAGCGGTGATCCGGGTGTTCGATACCTTGGGCAATCGGAAAAATCGCACGAAGGCCCGGATGAAGTTTGTCATCGACAAGCTGGGATTCGAGGAGTTCAAGCGCCGTTGGGAAGAGGCCTACGTGTCGATGGGGCATGCCCGTCCGACCCATGAGCCAATCACGTTGCTTTCGTATCCGGATGAACCCGTTCCCCTCATCATGCCGACGTCGAATGGTTCGAAGCAGACGGGGATACAGGCCAATGGTCATATTCAGGGTGCGCGAGCGGAGACGCCGTTTGAAATGTGGCGACGTACTAATGTGGTGCGTCAGAAGCAAGAGGGCTATGTCGCAGCAGTGACTAAGCTCTTCATGGGCGATCTCACGGCCGAGCAGATGTTTCTCATTGCGGATCTTGCGGATCGCTACTCCAATGGCAACATTCGGACGACGATCAATCAGAACATGATCATTCGATGGGTGCCGGAGTCGCGCATCGCCAACCTCTATGCCGATCTTGCCTCGCAGGGCTTGGCCGATCCAGGCGCCGAACTGGTGGAAGATATTATCGCCTGCCCTGGCACTGATACGTGCGGTTTGGGGATCACGTCTTCCAAGGGGCTCGCGCGAGCATTGGCAGAGGTCTTCCCGGCAGGGCGGGTCCCCGAGGATCTGAAGGATGTCAGTGTCAAGATCAGCGGGTGCCACAATTCCTGCGCCCAGCATCATATCGCCACGATCGGTTTGCATGGAGTGGGGAAGCGCATTGGCGAGCATGTCGCACCCTTCTATGAGTTGCATTTGGGTGGGAGGGTCAATGGCACAGCGAAAATCGGACAGATGGTGGTCAAGTTGCCTGCCAAGAGCGTGTCGGCGGCGATTACGCATTTGATCGACGTGTACCGGCGTGACCGCCATTCCGGTGAAAGGTTGCCGGCCTTCATTGATCGTGTCGGCAAGATCAAGCTCAAAGAGGAGCTGATCCCCTACACCATCGTGCCGTCCTTTCAAGACGATTCGACGTTCTACTATGACTGGGAAGGCGAAGAAGAGTTTATCTTGGAGGATCTCGGGCCTGGCGAGTGCGCAGGTGGCGCGCTCGAAATGATCGAGAACGGCATTCTCGAAGCCGACCAAGAACTCTATCAGGCGAAGCTCCTGGTCGATAACCATCAATATTCCGTCTCAGTAAACAAGTCCTATCGCGCGGTGTTGGCCGCTGCCAAGGCCTTGCTTGTGACGGAAGGACTTGAGCCTTCTACAGACGCAGAGACCTTCATCGAATTTGACAGCCGGATTGCACAAAAGGGCATCGTCCCAGCGATGTATCGGGAATTGAGGAAGCGGGTTGGCGATTTGGGACCCAAGGAAACAACGGGCGAATCAGCCCGCGAGAAGATGGTGTTCGCCAAGGGATTCGTCGATGCCTGTCGTGCCGCCACGGAGCAGATGGGCAAAGATCTGAAGTTGGCGCCAGCGGGTAAGGCAGAGGGAGTCACGACCAGCGTGATACCGGAGGTCAAGCCTGCAGTATTGTCCACTTCCGCACCTGCCCCGTCCGGCGTGCCGATTTATGATCTGCGCGGGGTGGCCTGCCCGATGAATTACGTCAAGACCAAGCTGAAACTGGAAATGATGGATGCGGGCGAACGGTTGGAAGTCTGGCTTGATGCGGGGGAGCCCATTAAGAACGTGCCCCTGAGTTTGAAGAACGACGGGCATACGTTGTTGCTGCAGGAACCACTCGAAGCCGCCGCGGCGCATTATCGTATTCTGGTCGAAAAAGTGGAGTGAGAAGGAGAGGCGCGAGGGTCGATCTGTGCTCCCAGAGCGCGCACAATGGGAATGTGCTTGCTTGATGGGCGCAGATGACCAACCCTGGTGCCTCTCCTGATGAAAGTGTGGAAGGGAAGAGGGGTTAGCGTGGAGAACAGAGAACATTCAACTTCTGCCGAGGAGCTCGCAGTCTGGGGTGAGTCGTTCGAGGCGAAGCAGCCACAAGAGATCCTGGCGGCTGCGATCGAACGTTACACGCCGAAGATTGTGCTCGCTTGCAGTTTTGGAGCTGAGGATGTCGTGCTCGTGGACATGGTTCACCGCATCAATCCATCTGTGCCGCTCTTCTACCTCGACACGGATTTTCTCTTTCCCGAAACCTATGCCACGCGCGATCGCGTGATCGAGCGTTATGGGTTGCAGCCGCAGCAGGTCATACAAGTGAAGTCGTTGCTCACGCCTGAGCAACAAGCCACTCAGCACGGCGAAGCCCTATGGACGCGCCATCCCGATCAATGTTGCGAGTTGCGCAAAGTAGAACCGCTGACCCGAGTGCTCAAGGGATTCGAGGCATGGCTCACCGGGATCAGGCGGGACCAGTCTCCCACGAGAGCCAATGCGAAGCTGATCGAGTGGGACCAGAAGTTTGAGCTGGTTAAAGTCAATCCGCTCGCGACGTGGACGTGGGAGGATGTCTGGACCTACATTCGTGTCTACGAAGTTCCCTACAACGAATTGCATGACCGCCACTATCCCAGTATCGGCTGCACCTATTGCACGAGTCCGGTGATGCCTGGCGAAGACCTCCGCGCAGGGCGATGGAAAAACTTTACGAAGACGGAGTGTGGGTTACACAAGCCCACGTAATGTCGATGCAAGAATTTATCGCAAAAATTGCCAAGGGGCCAAGGGCTGCCAAGGATCTCACCTGGGACGAAGCGAAGCGGGCGATGAAGACGCTCATTGAAGGGGAGGCCACGCCGGCGCAGGTAGGGGCCTTTCTTATGGCCATGCGGATCAAGATGGAGTCCGTCACCGAACTGGCCTCCATGACCGCTGCGGCGCGCTCCTATGTGGCGCCTGTGCCGATCCCGCGCGAGCTCGGCGTTGTGGATTTGCCGAGCTATGCGGGGAAACAGGACACCTTCCATGCCCTTGCCGCTGCCGCTATCGTGGCCGCGTCGGCAGGCGCGTCGGTCTTGATGCATGGGTATGACGGGATTCCTGGTCGCGCGGGGAATGCCGGAGTGCTGAAGGCCTTGGGTCTGCCGGTCGACATGGAGCCGAAAGTGGCGGCGGAGGTGGTGACGCGGCATGGATTTGCCTATCTCGACATCGCCCTCTATCACCCTCCAGTCTATCGGTTTTTAGAAATGCGACAAGAGTTGGGAGCGCGAAATATTTTCCATCCGATTGCGAGGCTTTTGAATCCAGCTCGCGCTGAATCACAGGTTATTGGGCTGTCCCATCCTCCTCACTTTGAAAAGACCGCTGAAGTGTTGCGGATGCTGGCGTGTCCGCGAGCTTTAGTGGTCAGCGGCGTTGAAGGCGATCCGGAGCTGTCGATTGCCGCGCTCACAAGGGTCCTGGAACTGCGAGACGAGCGGATTACACCGCACTCGTTCGCGTCAAAAGATGTCGGATTGCCGCTGGGCGCGCCGCGCGACATGGCGGGTTTCCCTTCAAATCAACGAGACAAGGAAGCGGAGCTACTCAGACGGATCCTCCACAATCAGGTGCAGGGAGGGCCCTGTCACTGGGTGTTGATGAACGCGGCGTTGATTCTGTACGCCGCAGGCAAGGGGGCAACATGGGCGTCGTGTGTCCCACTTGCGCGTCGAGCGCTTGAAGAGGGGGCGGCGGCACGAAAGTTAGAAGAACTGACTCAGGAGCCGGTGGGCATAGGCGCAACCGGCCGAACCCATTGACCAGAGGAGAGGACCGAGTCCGTGCAACATCTTCGTCAATTAGAAGACCAGAGCGTCTACATTCTCCGGGAAGCCTATAAGCATTTTGACAACCTGGCCATGCTATGGTCGATGGGGAAGGATTCGACCGTGTTGCTGTGGCTGGCGAGAAAGGCGTTTTTCGGCCATGTCCCGTTCCCTCTTTTGCACGTCGACACGAGCTACAAAATTCCCGCCATGATCGAATATCGAGATCGAATGGCCCGCGAGTGGGGCATTAAATTGGTCGTGGGGCAAAACAAGGAAGCGCTCGCGGCGGGGATGAATCACACGCTGGGCCGTGTCAACTGCTGTACGGCGTTGAAGACCAATGGACTCAAGCAACTGATCGAGCAAAAGGGCTATACCGGCATCATTCTCGGTGTGCGCGCAGATGAGGAAGGGACGAGAGCCAAGGAACGGTATTTCTCGCCGCGCGACAAACATGGCGATTGGGATTTCCGCGATCAGCCGCCAGAGCTCTGGGATCAATTCAAAACAACGTTTCCTCCGGGCACACACATCCGGATCCATCCGCTGCTGGATTGGACGGAAATCAATATTTGGGAATACATCAAATTTGAGAACATTCCCTTCATCGATCTCTATCTCGACAAAGGGGATGGGACTCGCTATCGCAGCCTTGGTTGTGCGCCCTGCACGACGCCGATCCAATCGACGGCGAGGTCCGTGGACGACATCATTGACGAGTTGCGGCACACGACGGTGGCAGAGCGATCGGGCCGCGCGCAGGATGAAGGGCGCGGGATGGAGCTGCTTCGAAAAGACGGGTACATGTAACGGCAGAATGTTGAACCAGGCATCCAGCGGCGTTCTCGGGTCGGAAAAATCCTCAACGTACCCCAGAGGGTACGCCTGCGGTTTTTCCTCCCCTGCGGCCTTGCTGGGCTGCCTGTTTGAACATTCTGGAGTCTAAGAATGGCAGAAACAAACTCGAAACCATCTGACAATCTGAACATCGTCATCGTCGGGCACGTGGACCACGGGAAGTCCACGTTGCTGGGGCGTCTCTATGCCGACACGGGGTCGTTGCCGGATGGCAAACTCGAAAAGGTCCAAGCCATCTGCCTGCAGCAGGGGAAGGAATTTGAGTACGCATTCCTGTTCGATGCCTTTCTTGAAGAACAGGAGCAGGGAATCACCATCGATACGGCGCGGACCTTCTTTGGCTGGAAAGGCCGGTACTACATCATCATCGATGCGCCAGGGCACAAGGAGTTTCTCAAGAACATGATCTCCGGGGCGGCCCGGGCCGAAGGGGCGTTGCTGCTGATCGATGCCTTGGAAGGGGTGAAGGAACAGTCCAAGAAGCACGGCTATCTCTTGTCGCTCCTGGGCGTACGCCAGTTTGCCGTCGTCGTGAACAAGATGGATCTCGTCGGCTATCGGCAGGATGTGTTCGACGGGATCGAAAAGGAATATCGGGAGTTCCTCGGGCAGTTCAAGGCGGTTCCTCAGCAGATCATTCCCGTCAGCGCCAAGCTTGGAGACAATATCGCCAACCGGAGCGAGCAGATGCCGTGGTACAGCGGCCCCACCGTGCTAGATGCGCTGAGTGCCTTTCGGAAGGAACCGGGGCGATCCGAACAGCCGCTTCGATTGCCTATTCAAGACGTGTATAAATTTGACGCCCGCCGCATTATTACAGGGCGCGTCACAGCCGGGCGTGTAAAGGTCGGCGATTCTTTGGTGTTTTCACCGTCGAACAAACGGGCGACGGTCAAGTCGATTGAAGCGTTCAACGTCGATCCTCCAGCAATAGAAGGCCATGCAGGCCAGTCAGTCGGTATGACGCTTGACGAACAGATCTTTGTCGAACGGGGAGAGGTCGCCTCGCATCAAGATGAACTTCCGCTGGTATCGACGGCTTTTCGAGCCAATGTGTTCTGGCTGGGCCGGAAGCCATTGGAACGGGGACGGCGCTATCAGCTCAGAGTGGCGACCAAGGAAGTGGATTGCGAAGTCGCCACCATTCACCGGATCATCGACACAATGGACCTGGCTCAGCAGCAAGGCAGTAGCGTAGTGAATAGGAATCAGGTTGCTGAATTGACCATCCGAGCCAAAACGCCGGTCGCATTCGATCTCTCAGCTTCGTTTGAATCGACGGGTCGGTTCGTACTCGTGGATGAATATGACATTGCCGGTGGCGGCATCGTGACAGAACTGGTCCACGACGATCAGGAGTTTCTCCGCGAAGAAGCGCGGCAACGCGACTTTGCTTGGGTGAAGGGTCAAGTCGGCGTCGAGGATCGCGCGCAGCAGTATGGCCACCGAGCCGCCATTGTCTTGGTGACAG
>JAYTTD010000026.1:0-9174 GCA_043745235.1 Nitrospira sp.
ATGCACACAGAGAAGAAAGAGTCATATGTCCAGCCAGCGCTTGTGAAGCACGAGTTGCTACGGGACATCACCGCAGGCGGGTCCGGAGGCAGGTCGCGCCATGGCCATGGCCGTGGGGGTCCCAGACCCCGTAGGTAGGCCAAGGGAAGGCTGGCCGGTTCGTGAGAATCGGCCCGCCCGCCTTTTCACCCTGCGTCGGAGGGGCTCGTCACGATCATCAGTAAGGGGGACAGCATGACGATGAACGTGGTAGAAAAGCCTATGACCGAGTATCTGTTTTCCCTCTATGGAACGGCAGTAAGATATGCCACAGCATCGCCCATGTTGGCCGCACCGGTCAATGAGTTGCTCAGGCATTTTCGGCGGGACTCCCTTGAGGAGTCAGCTCCCCTTAGGTTGTGCTTCCAGGCTGTGCAGGGCCGAGCGGACATTCCCCTAACGATGTCAGCGTCAGCACGTCAACTATCGTCCGGAACGGGCGCAGCGGTTGGGGGTCGGCCGAAGACTGGCCTGCCCTTCGACGTGATTCAGGACGGCGGGCGCTTAATCGCGGACTTTTACGAGGCTGGAGTTCTGATCATGGACGGTGTGCAGGGCCGGGCCGACGGCTATCTGATCAATCCGGAAACCATGGACGCGAACCTGATTGAATATTTGTTTCACATTGCCTTGATCGAACTCTTGCGACGCCAGGGGCTCTATACGATTCATGCGACGGCGCTGGAGATATATGGCCGTGGGGTCTTGATTCCAGGTATGAGCGGCCGCGGTAAGACGACATCATTCATCTCGCTGCTCCGCTCGGGTTATCGCTATCTGTCGGACGATCATCCGTTGATTCGAGATGCAGTCACGCATGTGGACATGCTCCCCTTTCCTATCAAGATTAACGTGACCGACGAGACGATCGCGTTTTTCCCGGAGCTCCGGAACGCGCCAGATCATGTGCTTCGACCTGGGGCTCGAAAGCGATCCTTTTACGCCGAGGATCTCTATCCGACTTCGGTGGGCGACTGCTGTCAGCCGGCCATGGTACTGTTCCCCCATGTTGTCGATGCCCCACACAGTCACCTCGAGCTGCTCCCCAAGAGCCGAGCATTGGAAGTCCTGCTCCCACAGGCGTTATTGGTCTACGACCCAGAGGTGGCCAGACGAGAGTTTCAGGTATTAGCGAAACTGGTGCAGCAGGTGGATTGTTACCGTTTGCATTTCGGCCGCGATATTCTTGACTTGCCCAAGTTGATCACGCCGCTTCTTGAGACGGGATGATGACGACGATCAGGCAGTTTTCGTTGCGACCGGAGTCGGAGCTCTTGCTCTGGTGTGCCCGTACGGCCATGACAGATGAGATCAAGGAATGTATTTGGCAGAGAGTGCAAGAGCCGCTTGACTGGGGAATTGTCCTGGACCTGGCGGGGTATCATGGTGTTGGCCCACTGTTGTATCGGAATCTATCCACGCATTGTTCCGATCTCGTGCCTGCCGAACCGTTGACTCAGTTACGCCAGAGGACGCAAGCCGGTACCTTGCTCAACCGGTTGCTCGCCCAGGAACTCGTTACTTTGTGCGAGGCGTTTGCCGCGCATGGAGTGCCAGTCATACCCATCAAAGGGGCGACTCTGGCGGCCTCGGCCTATGGCGATCTGGCGCTTCGCGACTTTAGCGACCTGGACCTGCTTGTTCCAGAGCGCGCGATTGCAGAAGCCCAAGCCATTTTGTTGGCGCAGGGCTATGAGCGGAATGACCCTTCCTCTGAGCCTAGCGAGGCGGATCACGAAGAAGGGCCCTATCATGTGTTTATCAAGAGGCGGACGCTCTTTCGCGTCGATCTTCAGTGGGTAATGGCCCATCAACACTTTGCGTTTCAGTTAGATCGGCCCGAGTTCTGGGAGCATCGAACGGCTGTTTCTCTGGCGAACAAGACGGTACCAGGATTGGCGCCGGAAGATCTGTTGATCGTCCTGTGTGTCCATGGGTCGAAGCACGCATGGGAAGCGCTCAAATGGGTGTGCGATGTCGCCGAGCTGCTTCGCGCACACGATCATCTGGACTGGGATCGAATCTTCGCGAGCGCATCGAGGTGGCGCTGCCGACGGTTGGTGCTCATGGGATTGTCGCTCGCGCGTCTATTGTTCGAGGTGCCGCTGCCCGAGGCGGTTCTCGCGCGGCTTTCCGCCGATTCAGATGTGCAGATGTTGTCCCACCGTATGCCATCCACTCTGCTGGCAGATCATCATGCCGGTGTGAATGAGGCACAGGCAGCCGCGCTCTATTTCTCCTTGAAAGATTCGTGGTGGGAACGCTGGCGGTTTGGCCTGATGCTGTGTCGTGATCAGAGTTCTATGGTCACAACTCCTCCAGCCTGGTTTCGCTGGCGCACCTCCCTCCCACGTCTCGCTCGGCTCGTTCTCCCTCTTCATCGGACTCTGAGTAGTCTGTTCCCGTCCACGATTCGCGGGGCGATCAATCGTTGGGTCGAGCACGGTGGTTAGTCATTGCCTGGTTGGAACCTTCCGAGAAGCCTGGCTGCCTATTTCCAATAAAGGAAATGGTTCGGCGTGCTGGCGACTTGCGATGGACCGCATTGTCTCCGAGGGCTCTGCCGTCAAAATTGGAAATGCAGCACGGACGACAGCCGCCCCTAGCACACCAGAATGATCAGACTCTGTGTTCTATGGATCTAGAACCCCGGCGTATGCTGGAATTCTCATTGAGGCTTGTTACACTGAACCCATCATGACCCGACTCGTGAAAAAGTATTGGATCGTGCTACGTGTGGGCGTGGTGGTCTCGTGGATTCGTCTCTTGTTGCGGAGAAAGAGTTTGCCGCTGGTGCTGGGCCGACTGAATCCTCTCGTAATGACGGAGAGTCTTGACGAGGCAGTGATGAGGGATCTGGCCTACTATGTGGATCGCTGGCTTCAACTATTTCCCTATAACAAAAAAGGGAATTGCTTCCCGCGGTCGCTGGCGCTCTATTGGTTCGCCCGGCGATTGGGGTATCCGGTTTCCTTTCATTGTGGGGTGAGAAAAGAGGTCTCGAGTCTCGATGGCCATGCATGGCTCACGTTGGATTGCCAGCCTTTTCACGAGCCGGGTCAACATTGGCAATGTTTCACGGTCACCTTTTCGTATCCGCCTGATCCGGCAGCGCGCGGGAGGCAGGACTCTGCCATCCCGCGTTAGGAAAACAGGACGACGATGTCCTGACGCCCATGAACATCATGCTGAATCGCATACGCCCATTCCTCCGAACGCTTCGGGACGCCCTCTCGTTCGTGTGGCAGAGCAGTCCGAGTCTGGCCGTCGGCAGCATCGTGGTGCGCGTGATCCAAGGCCTTCTTCCCTTGGTGATGCTGTACCTCACGAAGTTGTTGATCGATGCCGTGACCGACGGGCTCAAGGCTCCATCAGCCGAGGCCTCGTTGACCCCGATCACTACGATCCTTGTGGGGTTGGTGGGTGTCGCGGTGGTCAGTGCCATACTGACCAGCGTCGCCACTCTCATTTCCAGGATTCATGCGCAAGTCGTGACGGATCATATGCATGCGATCCTCCAGGCAAAGTCCGTCGAGGTCGATCTTGAGTACTACGAGAATGCGCAGTATCAAGATACACTTCACCGCGCACAAGAAGAAGCGCCCTATCGTCCGACGGCGATTCTCAACGCCGTGCTCCAATTTGGCCAAGATGCCATTTCACTGCTTGCGATGGCAGGCATACTCTGGTGGCTGCATTGGGGGGTGATCCCGGTGTTGATGCTGACGGCCATTCCGTACTTCTTCGTCCGTCTTCAACAATCCAACCGGCTATTTGCCTGGGAGCGTGAGCGGACCCCGCTTGAACGGAAGGCCTGGTACGTCAATATGCTGCTGACGCAAGCGACTGCAGCGAAAGAAATCAGGCTGTTCGACCTTGGTCCTCGGTTGCGCCAATGGTTCCAAGACGCGCGATCGGTGCTGCGTCGTGAACGGATTGCGTTAGAGCGCCGGTGGGCACTTGCGGGTCTTGCCGCGCAGATCGTCGGCGTGGCCGGTGTCTTCGGGGTCTACAGTTTTGTGGCGTTTCGAACGTTCCAGGGGCTGCTCACCGTGGGCGACCTCGTCATGTTTTTTCAAGCCGTACAGCGAGCCTCCGGATTCCTGGAGGGTTTGGGAGGGAGCGTGTCGAGCCTCTATGAGAGCAATCTGTTCCTGAGCACGTTGCATGAGTTTTTGGGGATCCGGTCGCGGGTGCCTGAATCGGCACATCCGAAGCGGTTTCCCCAACCGATCGAGCAGGGGATCATATTCGATCACGTCTCGTTCCAATACCAGCATGAAGAGCGTGTGGCGATTCGAGACCTCACCTGTACAATCAAACCCGGCGAGCATGTCGCGTTCGTCGGGGCCAATGGTTCCGGGAAGACGACGCTGGTCAAGCTCTTGTGTCGTCTGTACGATCCGTCGGGGGGGCGTATCACGATCGACGGGGCAGATCTTCGGGACTATCCCATTGCCGAGCTACGCGGCGCCGTGAGCGGAATCTTTCAGGACTTTGTGAAGTTTCAGCTCTCGGCAAAAGACAACATCGCGTTGGGCGTGAAATCTCCCGACGTCGGCCTTCCCGCCGTCACCCAGGCGGCTAAACAAGCTGGGGTCCATGAGGCCATCGAGCGCTTGCCGAAGGGGTACGAGTCATTGCTCGGCAAGTTGTTCGATGGCGGGCATGAACTGAGCATCGGGGAATGGCAAAAGGTGGCGCTCGCCAGGGCCATTCTTCGCGATTCTCAGATCCTGATTCTCGACGAGCCCACCAGCGCAATGGATGCCAAGGCGGAAGCGGAACTCTTCGAGCGGTTTCACGAACTCGCCCAGGGGCGTATCGCGATTTTGATTAGCCATCGACTGTCTACGGTAAAAATGGCCGACCGGATCTTTGTCGTCGACCGAGGCCAGATCGTCGAACAAGGTACTCATGATGACTTGATGCGACAACAAGGACTCTACGCCACGCTGTTCCTCACCCAAGCCCAGCATTATCAGTAGTCTTTGCCCAGGATCTCTTACTCGCTGCGTTCTAGCAGGATACTGAAAACGTTTGCCAGTAGTCTGCTAGGAGTCCCTCCTCAGACAATCGTGTGTCTTCACACCATATTTCTACTGACCAATTAAAGTAGGGTGGCAGCCTACTTCCAGGGAGCTAGGCGGAATCTCGAGATCGGGGTACTCTCCGCAACAACTTGGCGCAGTTCCTCGACCACGATACATGGATGGGCAGGTCTGAGGTAACGCTGGAGAGGAGTCGCCGCGCGTGATCCTAATTCTTGCCGACTCCACAGACCCATGGGCCTCGCTGGTGCACAGGGAGGCCCAACGTAGCAGTGGCGATGTCTTCTGGATTCAGCCTGCGCAACTCTTAGACAGAATATTACTCAATTGGCCGGTGATGACCGGTGCTTCGGTCGTACCTGGTACGGTGGTGATCGACGGCGACACGATTCCTCTTGCCGACCTCACGGGTATCTTCGCACGCCTCACGCTACCTCCGCCTTTAGAACTCGAAGAACTGTCTTTGCACGATCGCGACTACGTGATCAAAGAAACCACCGCGGCGTGGCTGGCATTTCTCAATGCCATGCCTTGCACTGTGGTCAATCGGCCTGTTCCTGGCGGTCGGCCCACCACCCTTGCGGGGAGCCCCCTCCTATCTCAGCTGGCCGAAAAGCACGGATTTCTGCTGCCGTCTTCTCGCTGCACGTCCAGTCAGGCCGATGCGATATTGCAGTGTTCAGCCTGGAGCGAGGGTGTCTATCTCAAGCCGCTGGGCTCGCATGAGCCTGGGATGTTCTTGCACGCCTATGCAGGCGCCGAACAGATCTGTCGTGTCATGGAGCGGCAGGCGGTCTCGATGCAAGCGATTCCGCCTGGGCAGCGGGTAACAGTGTATGTGGTCGGAGCGGAGGTCGTTGCGACCGTCCTGCAGCCAGGCGAGGACGTGTCGCAGCGTATGGAGATGTCGTCTATATCGCCTGAACGTTGCCTCAGTTTTATGGGTGATCTGGGACTGACGTTTGCCGAATGCCAGTTCATCGTGACCCCTGAAGGGTCAATATATTGTCTCGATGTGAGCAGCGCTCCTGGATTCTGGTGTTGTCCGCAAGAAATTCAGCAGCAGATCGTCTGCCGCCTGGTCGAATATCTTTCCGAAATGAGGAGTCTATCGCGTCATGATTCTCTTGATGGGCCCGATGGCCGATCCAGTGCTTGCGAACGTCTGTGCGAGACTCGCAGCCCGAAACGCTGATCTCATGCTCATCCATCCGGAGTCGGAAGGGGACAGCTGGGACATCGCATGGTCAACTGAGCGGGGTGCGATGGCCGACCGCCTGCGTATTGGGAATCGCACCATCCATCTGTCCGATATCGACTCGGCGTATCTCAGGGCGCTGGGCAGCCGTGCGGCATCGACTCCTCGTGAGCGGATGATCGTGACGTCTCTCTGGGAATTCGCCGAGAGTCTGCCGGTGTTGGTGGTCAATCGACGCCAGGCGTCGCACACCAACATGTCGAAGCCCTATCAACAGCGGTTGATCGCGCAGTACGGATTTCAGGTTCCGAAAACGCTGGTGACGATGGTTCCAGAAGAAGCCCGCATGTTTTATGACGAATGCCACGGACGTGTGATCTACAAGTCTATCAGTGCGGAGCGCTCGATCGTGAAGCCGCTCACGCCAGAGGATTTCTCCCGCTTGGAGCAGATCCGGCACTGCCCCGTGCAGCTTCAAGAGACGATTCCCGGTACGGATTTACGCATCCATACGGTGGGGGATCGCCTGTTTGCGACCGAGATTCTGTCAGATGGTGCCGACTATCGGTATGCGGAGCGTGAGAGTAAGCAGCGCGCGATGCGGGCAGTCGAACTGGAGCCGGGCCTACAAACCCGCTGTCTCAATCTTGCCGAAGGTCTTGGGTTGAGCCTGAGTGGGATCGACCTTCGTCGGACACCCGATGGGGCCTATTACTGTTTCGAGGTGAATACCAGCCCGGGGTTTACTTTTTTCGAAAACTATACGGGCCAGCGGATCGGGGATGCCTTGGCCGATCTGCTCTGTGCAGGGAGAGCGTAATCGTGGAATGTGCACAAGGTGGAAGAGGAAGGATCGCAATTATGAGTAGACAACCGTTTATTTCCGCCGACCTGAGACCGGATATGGCCGTGCAGTCTGATCCGACGCAGCCGACGCTTACGGGTCAGACGACGACAGAGCAATTGGCCGATGCCGCACGGGCCTTGTTGTCCGACGAAGAACGGCAACAGGTGGAACGGGGGCAGCAGGACAAACATGAGCAACTCATGGCAACCGTTCCCCGACCCAATCCCAATGTGCAGGGGACGACGCTGGAAGGAGAAACCATCCTGCTCGACTTGAGTACGGGCCGCTATTATACGCTCAACCGCGTAGGGAGCGCCATTTGGGAGCGTTGTACCGGCCATGAGTCGCTCCGAGACATTCACGCCACGCTCTGCACGCGGTTCGAAGCCTCGTCGGAACATATCGCCGACGATCTCGTCGCTCTCGTGACACATCTGGGTCACGAGGGACTCTTAACATTGGAAAGGAGGTGAAGAAGAATGAATCAACCGCAGAAAGAATCCTATACCGAGCCGGTGTTGGTCGTGCACGAGTTGTTGCGCGATGTCACGGGGGAGAAGTATCGGGAGAAGACGAGCGACAAGGCCAACGACAACATACCGTAAGGTTGTTGGTCTATGTCATGGGCTGGCCGGCCTGTATAGGTCGGTCAGCTTGTGGCAATCGAGGGAGATGGCGGCAGCTAACCAGATGGGGAATGCGATGAACACAGCGGTCACCGCACGCGAGTACCGGTTCAATTTTCATGGCGTCGAACTGCGATTTTCCACCTCCTCTCAGGCGTTCGTGGCGCCGGTCTTGACATTCCTGCGTCATTTTCATGCCGAGGAGGTTCGTGGTGACACCGTACTGACGATGCAGTTTGAAGAAGTCGCCAGTCGGGCAGAGGTGCCGGTGCAAGTCTCCGATACCGGAAAGATCTTGTTCTCCGGTACACGACCGTCGATGGGAGATTCCTTACGCGCGCTCTGGCAGTGCGAGGTCCTGCAGGATGGGGATCGCATCATTGCCGACTTCCATGAACAAGGGCTGCTGCTGATTGACGGCGCTCGCAATCTAGTCGAGGGCTACTTTGTCCGGCCGGACGCGATGCATACGGACGTCTGTACGAGCTTTTTCCACTTTGCGCTGTCGGAACTCTTGAAGCGGAATGGCCTCTACACCGTGCATGCCACTGCGCTTGAATACCAAGGCCGGGGAGTGCTGATTCCCGGTTATAGCGGTCAGGGGAAAACCACGTCGTTCTTGTCGTTGCTCCGGTCGGGGTTTCGGTATCTGTCGGATGATTATCCGTTGCTCCGTGACCGGGGTACTCACATGGAGTTGCTGGCCTTTCCCATGAAGATCGACGTCACGGATCGCACGATTGAGTTCTTCCCTGAACTACGCAACGCGGCGCCCGGGATCTTACAGCAGGGGATCTGCAAGAAATTCTTTCAGGCAGAAGATCTGTATGCCGACTCCATCGGGAATTCCTGTACCCCGGCCATGATCATCTTCCCTCACGTCGTGGATATGCCGCACAGTTGCCTTGAGCCGCTTCCCAAAAGCCGAGCCCTTGAGGCGATCATGCCACAGGGGTTGCTGGTCTACGACCAAGCGGTCGCGCGACGGGAATTTCAGGTCCTGTCACGGCTCGTGCAGCAGGTCGACTGCTATCGCCTGCATTTTGGCCGGGACATCCTCGACCTGCCCAAGCTGATTACGCCCCTATTGGAGATGTGCAAGAGCGCGTAAGCCTCTATGGAGCCTGAAGATATCCATGGGTTTCTTTGGCCATTTAACTCGATCCTAGGAAGCCGACGAGTCGTTTTGCTCTCGTGACGCAATGGGGTCATGAGGGACTTTAACAATAGAAAGGGGGTGAGGACGAATGGAAATTCAAAAGAAAGAATCCTATGCCGAACCGGTGTTGGTGGTGCATGCATTGCTACGGGACATCACTGCGCAGAAGTCGGGGGGGTGTCAGAAGGCGGCTGATACCACCTGCGTCGACTAGCCTTTATTCCTGTCCGAAGGGGTAGTAGGGGTTGGCCGCG
>JAYTTD010000027.1:0-9158 GCA_043745235.1 Nitrospira sp.
GCTCTCCTGAATCCATGATGCCGTCCCCGGCCGGTGAGTCGGCCACAGTTTGGTTTCTGAACACGGCCCGACTAATCTCCATTTGCAAGAAATAATTCAGCAAGGGCCGCCGGCCATGAGGGACGCGACTAAGGCCCTCCTCACGGAGATCGGAGTCTCCCCTGATCGTTTGAAAACCGACCAGTTCTGGGCAGTCAAGCCCCCTCCTGGCGCCACAGGAGTCTCGTCGCCATGGAAATTTTGAAGGCAGAAAAAAGAACGCTGACAGATAGAGTCGGACAGACACGGATACACTGTGTTCGGATTGAGAGGGCGTAAAGCCATGGTCATCTGGCATCTCACACCTGACGCCCCGCGCTTCCCGTTTTTCGTGAGTGCGGGGCATCACGTTAATCTTCGGTTCGGTACCTGGCCCGTCGAGGGAGGGGGCAACGAACCTGGATCGACTATCAGGTTCTGCACCAGGACGGCACGGTGCATACAGGACAGGTGGAGGGCACCTGGAATTTCAACCGCGAGGCCAACAGCTACTGGTTTCTCAACTTCGGCCCGTTTGCGGACGGGGATCTCGTGGAGTACCGGCTGAGGGGTAGCTCTCCGTCCGGGCCAAGCGACAGAAGGTAGTGGAGTCAACCTACAGATATCAATATGGAGACTGACTCGAAAGGCCGCACTCCAAACCAGAGTGAGATCGTGGATTCTGGGAAGCGGTGCGTACGCTCTCGGAATCGAATGTGGTTCAAAACAGCCACGCTCCGTTCTTTCTGGCATCGCTGTTGTTTTGCATGGCAGGGGTAGGTCGAGGAGGCTTGACATGTCTGCTACGGCTCATAGAGACTAAACGAATAGAATTCAGCAATGTTGGCCTGTTAGGAGTGCGGTCGGTCGCATGATTCCACGAGTGAATACAAGGTACATCGTGCTGGTGCTGGTGTTTGCCTTCTGCCAAGTGATCGGAGCGATGTGTGCGCTGCCCGATCTTTCGGTGGCAGAAGGGGCGCCGCTGTTCGTGGAAGAGGAAGAGGAAATGGCCTGTCCAATGGATGGAACCACCATGTGCCCACCGTCGGCAACATCATCGCCTGAACGCCAGGTGAAAAATGGTGTGGTCGCGGATGCTGATCAGATTTCAGCGGTGCCAAGTGTTCTGAGACTTCTCATAAATCCGTCAGTCGAGCCGCAGTGGTCTTGGAGCAGCGACTTCTCCCTTGTCCCTCTCTCCCTACGTTCCTCCTCCGTTCTTCGAATCTGATTCCACACCGCTAGTTCTTTCGCGCACCGTTTGGCTGATTAGGCTGAGCGGGCGATGTCTATTTTCTTTATCGCACGCAATGCAGAAAGGATCAGACATCATGAACCCCGAACTGATTTCTCGACGTCTGTTGCTGAAGTGCGTGGCAGTGCTGGGGCTGCTGGCAGCGGTGGAATGGGTCATGCCAGCCTATGCCTTGGCGAGCGACGCCAATGCCGGTTCACAGACTCCACTGAGCGGAGACCTCATCGATCTGACGATCAGCGAGCAGCTGTTCAATGTTGATGGTCGAGCAGGGACTGCCGTCACGATCAACGGGACGATACCGGGTCCCGTGATTCGTCTGCGAGAAGGGCAACAGGCGACACTGCGCGTCACGAACCGTTTGACGGAAAGTACGTCGATTCACTGGCACGGATTGCTTCTACCGCCCGCCGTGGACGGCGTGCCCGGGGTCAGCTTCGCTGGTATCGAGCCGGGCGCCACCTTTACCTATCAGTTCCTGGTGCGCCAGAGCGGCACCTATTGGTTTCATAGTCACTCCGGCGGTCAGGAGTTAGCGGGCATGTATGCGCCGATGATTATTGATTCCATCGAGCCGGAGCCGTTTCGCTACGAGCGTGAGTATGTGGTGATGCTCTCGGATTGGAGCTTTGAATCACCAGAAACTCTGCTCTCCAATCTCAAAAAACGAGGAGGCTATTACAACTTCCAGAAACGTGCGGCAGGTGAGTTCTTCACCGACGTGAGACGCATGGGCTTATGGCTGGCGATCCAAAACTACTTGATGTGGGATCAGATGCGGATGGACCCGACCGACTTCGCGGACGTCACCGGCTCCACCTTCACCTATCTGATGAACGGCTTATCGCCCGTGGGCAACTGGACCGGGGTCTTTCATTCGGGCGAACGGGTGCGTCTGCGATTGATCAACGCGGCCAGTATGACCTTCTTCGACGTGCGCATCCCTGGTCTCAAGATGACGGTGGTACAGGCCGATGGGCAAAACGTCCAACCTGTCGTGGTGGATGAGCTGCGCATGGGAGTGGCAGAAACCTACGATGTAATCATCGAACCAATCGAGGACCGCGCCTACACCATCTTTGCCGAGACGATGGATCGTAGCGGCTATGCGCGTGGCACCCTCACGCCGCGTCCGGGCATGAGCGCAGAGATCCCTGACCGACGGCCCAGACCGCTCCGCACGATGGAGGACATGGGCATGAGCATGGAAGGTATGGACATGGGAGAGACGAAGGATCCCCATGGCCACACGACAGTGCCCGGTATGGACCCGTCCGGTGATACGGCGAACGTGAAAGAGGACGATGTCACTCAGAAGAGCCAGCACATGGAGCACGGGGAGCAGGGTTCGAGCCTACAGCACAGGCAAGGCATGCCTAATCTGTCAGGCAGGGATACGGTCTATCCGCGGCGTTCGACGATTCCCGGTGCCGAGCCAGTCAAGCATGGTCCCGACGACCATGGAACCGGCAATCAAATGGTGCCCGAGTATTCGCAGAACCGTATGGGGGAACCAGGGAGAGGACTGGAATCCAATAAGCGGCGGGTACTGCTCTATACCGATTTGAGAAGTCTTGTGCCCTACCCCGACCAGCGGGAGCCGGAGCGTGAGATTGAACTCCACCTCACAGGTCATATGGAGCGCTATATGTGGTCGTTCGACGGGAAGAAGTATTCAGAAGCCCGCGAGCCGATCCACTTCCGCTATGGCGAACGGGTGCGCTTGACCTTTGTGAACGATACCATGATGGAGCATCCCCTCCATTTGCACGGCATGTGGATGCACCTGGAAAACGGGACGGGGGCGTACCTTCCCCGGAAACACACGGTCATCGTCAAGCCGGCAGAGCGGCTGTCTGTCGCCGTCACGGCGGACGCGCCGGGGCCTTGGGCGTTTCACTGCCATCTGCCCCTCCACATGGACGCGGGGATGTTTCGCGTCGTCGAGGTGTCGGAAGAATGAACGGAGCACGCTCTCCTGCCAGATTCTCTGCAAGCCTCCTTGCAGTTGCTTCAGCCTTCCTGCTGGGCAATGGCATCGCCATGACCGTCATGGCTGCGCAACCTTCGATCGAGTTCCCCATGACTCCAATCACGTCAATGGGGACTGATATGGCCCCAAATGGAAAAGCCGCAGCCGGCTCGATTGCTTCCAAGTCCTCTGTGACCGTTGGTGCTTCCGTCGTGCAGGAAGGCAGGCCGACTAAGTTTTTCACGCCAAGCGGCTGGCCTGCTCCCGTCAACGATCAGGAGCACCGTCTCTTCACGCTCGTCGATGTCCTCGAATACCGTCCGAAAACAGGTGGGAGCCAAGGGAGTGACGACTATCGGTGGGACATTCAGGGCTGGTATGGCGGGGACTACAACCGACTCTGGTTCAAGAGCGAAGGACAGAAGAACACGGCCTTCAAAGCAGACTACGATGTCGACTTTCAGCTCCTGTATGGGCGGTTCATCCAGAAGTATTACGATTTTCAGATCGGCCCACGCGTCGAGACTCAAACATTCCGCGGACGCAACGTGACCCGTGGGCTCGGTGTGATCGGAATCGAGGGACTTGTCCCCTATAACTACGAATTCGAGTCTTCTCTGTTCATCGATCAGAACGGCGCGGTGTCCGCGCGGCTCTCGTTTAACAAGGATATGTTGCTGACGCAACGATTGATCCTCCAGACCCGCTTCGAGACCAACGGCGCCGTACAACGAGTCGAGGAGTTCACGACCGGTTCCGGTCTCAATAACCTCGAATTGGGATTTCGTCTGCGTTATGAAATCCGACGTGAGTTCGCGCCTTACGTCGGTATCTCCTTGGATCGAAGTTTCGGCGAGACTGCGACCCTTGTGCGCCAAGAGGGCGGCAACCCGAGTCAGATTCGCTTCGTGGCAGGCGTACGCATGTGGTTTTAACCGAGTCTTTCTGGTCTGTCTCGTGTGTGTGATTGGACCAGACTAGGTGGATACACCAGAGGAACCAAATAGACCAGACAGACCGGAAGGTCGAGCGGACAATATCCCGCTCGACCTTCTGAGGGCTACTGCGCGGTTTGCTTGGCCACGATCTCAAGGAGTTCGACCTCGAACACTAACGTCGCGCCGGGCTTGATCAGGGGTGGCAGGCCTTTGTCGCGATAGGCGAGACTGGAGGGACAGACCAATTTGCTCTTGCCGCCGACTTTCATCTGCTGCATCCCTTCCTTCCAGCATTTGCTCATTTCATTCATGCCGAGTGTAACCGGACTACCCTGCTTGGCCGAATCATCAAAGACTCTGCCATCGATCAGAGTTCCGACATAGCTCACCTTCACCATATCCGAAACTTTCGGGGTCGCGCCGTTTCCTTCCTTGATGGTCACGAGGATGGCTCCGGACTCGGTTTTCTTCGCGCTGGATTCTGCCGCGACTTTTGTGAGGAACGCCGCTCCTAATTTCTTCTCGCCTTCGGCAATGACCGAGGCGCGGGTCTGTTGCAGTTGTTGAATCTTCGGGCCGTACGCTTGGAGGTCCACTTTGGAGGGTCGTTTCAAAAACCCATCGGTGATGCCGGATTTCACGAGCTCGAATTCAGCCTCGTTCAAGGTGTAGACGTCGAGCGATTGGTTAATGGCCAATCCCAAGGCATACAGGGTCTTTTGTTCATCGGTCGTGGGCTCCGGGGCCGCAGCGAATGCCGTCGTGGTTCCAAGGCTGAGCAGGGTCGCTAAACAAAATACAATGAAGCGCATGAGGGGTCCTTTCTTTATGTGTAACTGTCCCCGATCTGATATCACAAGTCTTAGAATGGTGTCGAGTATGAGATGTCACGATGGAGCCTAAGATAATAATTGCGACTATATGGATGAGTGTTACAAGGGAGTGGCCCTCCATTGCATGCTCTCAAGCACTTGCAGAATCTTCTGTTGAGTGGGCGTCAGGCGAGGTCGAGCGGGAAAATGTCCCGCTCGACCTTATAGGGTTACTGTGGAGAGGGTTGCTTGGCTACGATCTCCAGGAGTTCGACCTCGAACACTAATGTTGCGCCGGGCTTGATCGTTGGGGGGGCGCCTCTATCGCCATAGGCGAGATTCGCCGGGCAGACCAACTTGCTCTTGCCGCCGACTTTTATCTGTTGCACCCCTTCCGTCCAGCATTTAATCACTTGATTCAATCCGAACGTGGCCGGCTCGCCTCGCTTGACGGAACTATCGAACACAGTCCCGTCGATCAGGGTTCCGTGATAGTGCACCTTCACGGTATCTGTCACTTTCGGGGATGCGCCTTTTCCTTCCTTGATGGTCGTGACGATGGCGCCGGACTCAGTTTTCTTGGCACCGGACTCTGCCGCGGCTTTCGCGAGGAACGCGCCCCCTACTTTGTTCTCCCCTTCGGCAATGACCGAGGCGCGGGCCTGCTGCAGTTGTTGAATCTTCGGGCCGAACGTCTGGAGATCTACTTTGGGGGTCTTTTTGAAGACCCCATCGGTGATGCCGGACTTCACGAGTTCAAATTCAGACTCGTTCAGGCTGAAGGCTCCGAGCGATTGGCTGATGGCTAATCCCAAGGCATAGAGAGTTTTTTGTTCATCGGTCGTAGGCTCCGGGGCCGCAGCGAATGTCGCAGTGGTTCCAAGGCAGAGCACGGTCACTAAACAGGAGACAACAAAGCGCATGAGCCGTCCTTTCTTTTTATAGATGACTGCGATGGACCTGTTTTCACAAGTCCTGGAAGCCTGTAGAGTATGCGATGTTGGGGTAAGGCTCAAGATAATTGTTTTTAGCAGGATGCTGCAAATGCCCGCCCGCCTAAGAAGACCGTTGTTTTGTTTATTTGCTTTGTCTCGTGTGTTTCCTTGAACAAGACCAACGAGATGAACTCAACAAACCAGATGAACCAGGTCACCATTACCAGCGATGGCCCCAGTGGCTCAACCCATAGTAGCGCGGGCCGTAGAAGAACGGAGGGTAATAATATGGCGGTCCGTAGATCCAGGGGCTTCCCAAGTAGAGGCCGAAGCCTACAGAGGGGTAGGTATAGATGGGCGGGGCTGCTTGCACGACCGCGGGTGGTTGTGCCAGTCGGCGTTGCAGATCGACATTCGTGGAGGCCTGGCGGTCGAGCTGATCTTTTAAGCGAGTGACGGTCTCTTCTTGAGTTTTCATTTTTTCTTGGAGGGCCGCGATCTGGTCGCGTTGCACCTCCAGAAAGGCCTCCACACAACGGGTGTGAGCCTCGCCCGTATAACTCGAACATTCCCATGGTGCCTGCAACTCGCTCGCCTGGGCCGGTAACCAGGCCAACACCATCACTGTTCCGACCGTTCCGATGAGAAGCCGTGGCCATAGCCTCGCTGTCTTCCGAGAGGAGTCTCGTCGGTGGATTGCGCGATCGTTCATGGCTTTCCCTCTTAGTTGCAACTATCAGCAGCCTACCATGCCATTGCACAGGGGAACAGGGGGCTAGTTGGTTGGTCGTGTTCAACCAAACACACGAGACAAACCAAACAACGGTTTTCTTGTGCTGGCGGACTTTTTCAGCATCCTGCTAGAATCCGTCCACATCTATGTCTGAGCCTCTCGCATGATTCTCGGATTCGTCACTCTCTATTTGCTCCTGTCGGTGGGGATCGGCCTGGCTGCCGCCAGGCGGGTCCATACTGCGAAGGATTTTGCGGTGGCAGGCCGAAGTTTGCCGCTGCCGGTCGTGATTGCTACGGTTTTTGCCACCTGGTTCGGTGCAGAGGCCGTGCTCGGAATTTCGGCCACGTTTGTGAAGGACGGGTTACGTGGCGTCGTCGCCGATCCCTTCGGATCGAGCCTCGCCTTGATCCTGGTCGGGTTATTCTTTGCCCCCCGTTTCTATCGGCTGAACCTCCTGACCGTCGGCGACTTCTATCGTCTGCGGTACAACCGCGTCGTGGAGGTCCTCTGCGCCGTCTGTATTGCTGCGTCCTATCTCGGGTGGGTGGCTGCGCAGTTCAAAGTGTTCGGACTCGTGTTGAACGTGGTCACGGATGGCGCAGTGAGTCAGCCGGTCGGGATGGTGATCGGTGCGATAATCGTCCTGGCCTATACGACCTTCGGCGGTATGTTTTCTGTCGCCATTCTGGACTTCGTCCAAATCTCCGTGATCATAGGGGGGCTGCTCTATATCGCGTCTGTCGTCAGCGGGCTGGTGGGGGGAGTGGGCGTGGTGATCGACCACGCGGCTGCCGCCGGCAAGTTGGACTTCTTTCCGCCAGCAACTTTCACGGCGTGGATTCCCTTCGTCGGGGCTTGGATGACGATGATGCTGGGTTCGATTCCCCAGCAAGACGTATTTCAGCGCGTCACTTCGGCGAAGGACGAGCGTACGGCCGTGCGCGGGTCGATCCTTGGCGGCACACTCTACTTCTGTTTCTGTTTTGTGCCGATGTTTCTCGCTTATGCGGCGACGCTGGTCGATCCGGCCATGTTCGCTACGCTCCTCGATCAGGACTCTCAACTTGTGTTGCCGACCTTAATCTTGAACCATACCCCGGTCTTCGCGCAGATCGTGTTTTTCGGGGCCGTCCTCTCGGCAGTGATGAGCTGCGCCAGCGCGACGTTGTTGGCGCCGTCGGTGATACTGAGCGAGAACGTGATCAAAGGGGCGCTCCCACACCTCAGTGACAGGGAACTTCTTCGGGTCATGCGGCTGGTTGTGGTGGTCTTTGCCGTCCTGGTTCTGACCATCGCACTCACCTCCAGCTCCAGTATCTATACACTGGTGGTGAACACCTACAAGGTGACGCTGGTGGCTGCCTTCGTGCCACTCTGTGCCGGACTTTTTTGGTCCCGCGCGACGACGCAAGGAGCCTTGTGTGCCTTCATGACTGGGCTGATGACCTGGATAGGGCTGGAACTGTTCGGTCCGTCCGATTCGATTTGGCCCCCGCAACTGGTCGGGTTTCTCGTCGCGGCGGCGGGGATGATTGTCGGTTCGCTCCTACCGCAGAAGATCGGAACTCGTGAAGTGTGACGCGCGAGACAGGCGGGAAAGGCGCGACGAGCATAAATGGGCAAGAGAATTGCGTCAAGTATGAGCCGAAGAGTAAAATTCATGGTGCCAAGTTCGACGGTTCCAGTTCCCAGAAACCTCGAACCGTGAACCTTCCTCCATCTTGCTCGTCTCGCTTTTCTCGCTCGTCTCGCTTTTTGGTTATGCTGTCGTGAGGTTCCAGAATCGTGAATAGACCTACCCGATGGGTGACATATGTGAGCATGGTCCTGGCGGGCGTCGTCGTCGCGCTCGGCCTCGTCGGCGTGGTCTATGGCGCGTATTTGGCGACCTTTCTTGAACTGCCCAAGAGCGATGATCATCCCCCTCTGCGTCTGTACAGTGGACCCTTCCTGCTGCAACCGGATCTCTCGTTGGTGCACAGCCACCTGCTTGAGCGGCTGCAACGGTTGGGCTATCGCCGAGTGAAGACGACGCAGGCTCCTGGCGACTATCAGCTGACCGAGGAGGCGTTGACGATCTATCTCCATCCGCAGCCGGAGAGCTATGTCGGTGCAACCATGGTGGCCTTACCGTTGGATCAGGGGCGCGTGACGGATGTCCTCTCTCCGCTTGAAGGTACCCCGCTCTTTTCCATCTTTCTGGAACCGGAACTTCTGAGCGGTGTGCGCGGTGAGTCACGCCAAATACGCGAATGGATTCCGTTGGCGCAGATTCCTCCACAGATCATTGAGACGGTCTTGACCATCGAAGATCGCCGGTTCTATTCCCATTTCGGTATCGATCCGGTTGCGGTCGGGCGGGCGATCTGGACCAATTTTACGAAGGGCGGAGTGGTGCAGGGCGGCAGCACCATCACGCAGCAACTGGCGAAGAATTTGTTTTACTCGCCGCAGCGGACGATGGGACGAAAATTCAAGGAGGCCCTGGC
>JAYTTD010000028.1:0-32649 GCA_043745235.1 Nitrospira sp.
GCCCACGCAAGTGTCTCGACTTCGCCACGCCGCTGGAGGTCTTCACACAGTTGCGTCATCATTCACCCGTTGCACTTGGAACTTGAAACCGCCCTCTATTTGTTCCTATGCCTTTCATGATTCCCTTTGGACATGATTACGTGACACTAATTATTCAAGATGGGCACGTGAAGTCAGCGGCAAGGACAGGCTCTGATGCAAAGTTCTCATTTTTCTGCGGCTATGTTGTCGTCATGCATAACAAAGGGCCTGGGTTTGCGATTACGAGACAAAGTGAAGGGCCGCCCATGTTCTTAAGTTCACCCAGTGGCAGCGTGGGTAGAAAACAAATGACACAGAGTTCAGTCCTGCGCTTCACGAACGACGCTTCACTGTCACTTGGTGAGTTCTTTGACTAAGTGACCAAGTTCTGGAGGATCAGCTTTTCCATCGCCAGCCTGACGGCGTTTTTTGAGCCAGGGAATGATGGTTGGGGTGGGTGGTGCGGGTATTGTGTTATACTTCCGCCACGGAGAAGATAAACCATGAAATATTATACATTTGAGATTGTTGTTGAGAAGGAAGCTGAGGACGAAGGCTATATGGCTTATAGCCCGACGCTGCCTGGGTGTTACAGCAACGGGAAGACGATCGAAGACGCGAAGCGCAATATCCGTGAGGCCATTCAGCAACATCTCCAGTCACTTCTTGCGAACGGGCAATCTATCCCACAAAATGAGAAGCTTGTGCATGTTGAAGAACTGACGGTGGCGGTGCCCTAGTGGGCAGGATGTCGCAGGTTACGGCGCAAGATCTTATCCGCTTCCTCAAATCCCACGGGTTTATAGAAGACAGACAGTCTGGCAGTCACCTGACGCTTCGACACGAGGGACGGAAGGTGTCTGTGACTATTCCAGTCCACACGGGCTGTGATATTGGACGCGGCCTTGCAATCAGAATCCTGAAGGATGCCAGCTTCTCTATCGAGGACTACTTGAGAAAGTAATACGGTAGGAACTTCCTGCGTTTCACGCTTCATACACGACGCGTCATTGCTACTTGGTGAGTTCTTTAACCAGGTGTCCGAGTTCGGGAAGTATCAGCTTCTCCATTGCCAGTCTGACAGCATTTTCTGAGCCGGGGGTGGAGAAGAGGATGCGTCCCTTGATAATCCCTGCGGTGGCGCGGCTCATGATGGCAGGGGAGCCGATCTCCTGGTAGGTTAAGTAGCGGAAGATTTCGCCGAATCCCACTAATCGCTTCTCCAACATCGCATCGACTGCTTCAAAGGTTGAATCCCGCTTCGAAATGCCGGTGCCGCCATTGATGATGATGGCGTGGATTTTCTTGTCGGTCACGGCGGCTTTGATCTTGGCTTTGATCTTGGATGGTTCGTCTTTCACGAGATGATAGGCGATAACCACATGGCCTGCATCTTTGAGCATGTGCATGATGCGGTAACCACTCGTGTCGGTTTCGGATGTGCGGGTGTCGCTGCAGGTGATGACCATGCACCCGATTGAGATGGGTGCATGGGATTTGTGCTCGTGAACAACGTGGCTACCCATATAGCTTCTCACAGGATGCTGAAAAAGGCTCTCATCTCACCCGCCCGACCCCGGCGCGGCCTAGACGCGCCTTTTCCCATGCGTCGTTTTCGCCTCGAAAGCATCCTCAACGGAGATCACGCCTCCGGTGTTTCCATCGGCTGCGGCCATGCCTGCGGAACGGCGAGTCTCGGCGCGCCAGGGTTGGGTGGGTGAGAAGGTTGACCTTTTTGATCATCCTCTCATTGAGCTTTTATAAGAGCTACTTCCAGACTGCGTCCGGGTTCAGTTTTGCGACCGGTTTCCCGCCCTTGATGTGTTCATCGATGATGGTCGCCACGTCGGCTTCCGTCACTTTTGAATACCAGGTGGCGTCCGGGTAGACGACGACGGTTGGTCCCTGCTCGCAGGGGCCGAGGCAGGAGGAGCCGCTGACGAGGACTTCTCCCGGGGTCACGCCCTTCTGCATGAGGCCCATATTAAAGGCCATGAGGAGGGAGGCGGCTCCGGCGCTTCCGCAAGAGGGCTTCGGGTGCCCTGGAGGGCGAGAGTTGGTGCAGACGACGATGTGATGTTTCGGTTTTGGCATGAGTTCTCCTTGTTAAAAGAGCGAATGGCTGAGGGTTGTTCGGAGCTAATGGCTTATAGCATATGGCAGAAACTGAAGACTGCCACGTTCGTGCTATATGCTATTCGCCATCAGCTCTTGCCCGCTTGTGCCATAAGCTCCTGGTTTACTGCGGTCTATACGACTGCCACTGCGCGATGCATTCATCCGGAAGTTTCCAATGCTTGAGGCCCTTCATCACCCAATCGAGATAGTGCGCTTTGGGTTTGAACTTGCCGATCGGGGTGGCGGCATAGGTGGTGACGAGCATCTTTTCCCCGGCTTCAGTCAGCACGGTGACTTGGACCTGGCGAAATGCACTTGGGGGTACATCCTCTTCGAAGAGGTCCATCAGCTTCAGATCTTCGTCGGTCACTTCAAAGACCGCTCCCCAGACCTGTTCTCCCGGTGACGGGGCCACGCTGGCGAGGCCGCATCGCCATTGCGAGGACCATCGGCAGAATTTGATCGTGTGTTCGGGAATGGTGGCCAGCATAAGGAAGCGATGCTCAGGGGCACGACGTTTCAGCTGCGTCGGATTCAAATGGTCCCCGTAGAGAAAGAATTTCATTGGTGATTCACCGCCGAAGGGTTCATGTCCTCGACCAGAGCGGTATTTGTAGCATAACGACTTTCATGCCTACAAGCCGCGCCACTGGCGATACATCGGGCTGCCTATCGTCAGATTGACATCGCTCTGATGCTCTTTCTAAGATACGACAGATACGACGCAATGATGCGCGGTTCCATTTCTCCTCAGCGAACCCCGTTTTCAGGATATCCATGCCACCGAATCATTCCTTCGCCAGTTCTGTGTCGTCCGCGTTCACATGGTGAAGGTCATTCGCTATGCGGTCGTGGCAGTGCTTGTGCTGGGCACGCTCTATTACCTCTGGATGATGCCTCCGTCGCTGAAGCCCATGACCGATCATCGGGCCGCTGAGGCTCTCACGTTGGTGCAAACCCATCAGGCTCAGGGTTATCCTACAATTCTTCAGGCGATGACTGAGCATGTGCGTTCTATGAGCGAGCGCAATCAGGTTTCTCGGCTTGGTGAGTGGCGCGTGAAGCAGGTGGAGGGGGATCTGTACGAGATACGGGTTCAGTTGCGGGATCACAGCGTCACGGGCCAATGGTTTGAGCGGGAGTTCATTTGGCATGCCGATCTTGCGTTGAAGAAGGTCAATGCCGCGTCGCTTCCGGCTGATGGAGTGACACCCAAAGAGCCGGATGTTGCACCCTAGCAGGCCGTTATTTGGTTTGTCTGGTCTATCTGGTTTGTCTGGTTTTTTGGTTGAACGAAGCTAACCAGAAGAACCAAATCAACCAGATAAACAAAACAAACCAGACAGACCAGGCTAGGTGAAGTGTTCCGGCAGTGCCACCTGAATCTGATTCCCCTCGATCCGTACGGGACAACAGGCGACGGTGATGTCCGGATTCTCCGGTCGTTCGCCGGTTCGTACATTGAATCGCCATCCGTGCTGCGGACATTTGACGACATGGCCATCCAGATAGCCTTCTCCGAGCGGTCCTCCCGCATGCGGACAGGTGTTGTCGATGGCGTAGAAAGATCCGTCAACATTAAACAGAGCAATCCAGACCCCTTGGACTTCGATGGTCCGTCCGGTCCCCGGCGGAATATCCTCTACCGTCGCGACGGTGAAAAATTCAAGCATGGCGCTGATCCTTCTTCTTGGCCGAACGGACGACAGAACAGATGCATTCCGCAGACCGGTCGATGGCTTGATTTCGAGCAAGGCTTATGGCATAGAGAAGGTACGCGTTCCAATACTACACCCAGGCCCTCTCACGCAAGGAGCCTCGGTTGGGAATGAGGTTGCAGCATGGAAATGACCCTTCTGCTCAACGCGACGTACGAGCCTCTGCGCGTTGTCAATTGGCAAAAGGCTATCGCGCTCCTCTGGCAGGGTAAAGTTGAAGTCCTCGAGGTCTACGACCGAGAGGTCCACGCGGTCTCAATCTCCATTAAGCTTCCCTCCGTTATGCGGCTTCTCAAGCTGGTCCGGCTTAAGGATGTCCACCGGGCGGTTAAATTCTCCCGCATCAATATTTTTACGCGAGATGGCTACGCTTGTCAGTACTGTCGCCACAAGTTCCGGACCGAAGAGCTGACGTTCGATCATGTCGTCCCCATCGCCAAGGGTGGACGAAAGACCTGGGAAAATATCGTGACGGCTTGCTGGCGATGTAACAACAAGAAAAGCGGTCGTACGCCCGATGAAGCCGGGATGCGACTCTTGAAGAAGCCGGTGAAGCCGCGCTGGAATCCGATTGTGACCATTACCATCGGGATTCGGAACACACCGGATAGCTGGCGTGACTATTTCTATTGGAATATGGAGTTGGATGCCGATCCAGCAGACACATAGAGTGCTGAGTGCTCAGTACTGAGTAACATGGGGGATTTGATCGCTCAGCACTCATCACACGTTTCTCAGCGCTATTCCTCGCTCAGTGCGCCGTATCCAGAGTCATCTTGAAATCTCGTTCACCCGGCAACGTCGGGTTCTTCGCGTAACGGCCTTCGATGTCGCCCGGCTATACCGGGCCTGCCTGCCATGTCGATCTAACCGGACCATCTCATCACGCAGACTATTGAAACAGTCTGCCAGCATTCTTGGACCGTGACGCGTGAAGCGCGAGATATGCGAGAAAGGCGCGATCTAACGCTCGAGGTTCGAAGTTCCGAAAACCTGAACCTCGAACTCTCCCTGGTCTCGCTTATTCCGTTCCTCTTGCGAGCTGGCGCTCTGAACGTCAGCGTTTGTGGCAGGGGCGCTAGAAAATTTGGAGGTGAGGTTTACGCTGCAAAACAGGGTGTTGTATGATACCGCTGCTATCGAATTGGGAGGAACTAGCATGGCTGCAAATTCTGGCTTTCCATTGTCTCTCGATGTGAAAGGATACCCGGTGCTTGTGCTCGGGGGCGATGAAGAGGCTGCGGAAAGGACCCAGCGGTTGTTAGAGGCCGGTGCAAAAGTGATCGTTGTGGCGCCGGCACTGCACGCCATACTAAAAGATTTGGCCGCGTCGGGGAAAGTCCTGCACCGTGGGCGTCATTTTCGCGATATCGATTTGGAAAGTGCGATTCTCGTACTGAACATGGTTCGTGGAGACCGCGATTTTTCCCGAGCCCTGTTCGCGAAGGCACGTGAGAAGAAGATCTTATTGTGGTCGGTCGACCAGCCGGAAGCCTCGACGGTCACGATGCCGGCAGTGGTGGCGTGCGGCCATTTGCGTGTGGCCATCAGCACGAGCGGGGTCGCCCCGGCCCTGTCAGGCTTCATGAAAGAAGATATGGAGAAGATCTTCGGTGAGGAATTTTCCACTTTTGTCGACTGGCTGGGCCAACTCCGTGAGCACACCAAGGCGAATGAGCCGGATTTCGAAAGACGCAGGGCGTTATTGCGTGAGGCGTTGGACGGGTTTCGATTGGTGGGCAAGGTTCATTATCCGAAGGTCTGGCTGGATGAGCGTGCGAAGCTGACTGTGGTGCCAGGTGTGAAGGGTGAAGCGTAAAAGGTGAGGCGTAAGGGGTTAGGGGTGAGGCGATAGAGGAAGGAGACGCGATGGTCTTATTGGAATTCAGCATGTCGCCGTTAGGCAAGGGCGAGAGCGTGGGCAAGTATGTGGCGCGCTCGCTCGATATTATCGATAAGAGCGGAGTGGACTACCGGTTGAACCCGATGGGGACGGTGCTCGAAGGGGAGTGGGATGAGGTATTTGCCGTCGTCAAGCAGTGCTATGCGCGGATGAAGAAAGATTGCGGTCGCATTTCCTGCACGATCAAAGTCGACTACCGGAAAGGCCCCGCGGGGCGCTTACAAAGCAAGGTTGCGAGCGTGGAGAAGAAACTTAAACGGTCGATCAAGCATTAGCCAAGAGGTCCCGTTATCCTACTCATTGAGTCGTGATTTTCTTCCATCTCGAGGGAGGTGAGTTGCTCAGGATTCTCCTGGAAATTTAAGGTAGAGGCTCATCTCCAGGCAGCTCGCGTTCGTTGTTTTCAGTATCACATAGCATTTCTGCTAAGCCTGCTCACACGTCTGGTCGAATATCCACGTCTTACGGGCACAAGCCAAAAAAATAATCAGGCTCCTATTTAAGTTGATGACTCGAAATACCAGCATTTCGTGAATGACCATAAATAGTGCGATCACATTTGAAAGTAATAGGGTGCCTATATATACTGACGCCCCTACAGACTGGCTCTTGCTTTCAGTGCTGGCATGTTGCGCGATGGTTCAGCGGAATTGTCAGAATCGTGCTGGTATCAGCGAGACGAATGGCTGGATGTTGGATGAACCGTGACTTACCCAACTGTCTGCCTACCACGAGCGCAAATGTACAGCGCATCCGCAGAGTTGTAACCATATCGAGTCACAGATGAACAGCAGTATGACGGATCAGCTCGAAATCAAGACGCAACCTAGCCATGGGTTTTGGCCGAAGGACCGCACGATTCTTGAGCGCGAGGTGATGGAGTTCCGTCCGTTTGGATTGGACGAGCAGGGGCACACGATCAGAGATTTGAGCGGGATGAGTATCAGGGCTATCGTCGTGTACCTCGAGAAGTCGCAGAATCCTGAACGGGGAGCTTCAGTCGGTAGTCAGGCGGTAGAGGAACTGTGCCGGCTGTTGAATCAACGTATCAAAGATCCGGTCTATCATGTAACGCCGGAGTTTCTGAAGAATGCCTGGAACAGCTACTCGTATGAGTTTACGGCCTATCTGTATGAGTTCTGCGAGCGTATGTCCGGCGATCCTCAATTTGTGTTTCGGGGTGGGATGGAGAAGGCGTCTTCGATCATGCAGGTGCTTGCGCGGCCATTTTCGCTGTCGCAAATTTACGGCATGTTTCCCTATTTCGGGAACAAGTTTGCATCCGGTTCGGTTGAATTCCGAGTGGTCGAGGTCACGCCGACCTCTGCAATCCTGGCAATGAAGTTTTCCGATCGCACCCTTCGCCAGTTTGGCCCCTACCGAAGACGGTGCGCGCATCTCATGTGTCAGGCGGCTCAAGGTATTATGGCGGCGGTACCGGTCCGCGTCCATGGCCTTCCGCCAGCCACTCTGACGAACCTTTCTTGTATCGCGAATGACGATGAGTGGTGTCAATGGGCCATTCGATGGCAGGTAGAAGGGCCGGGCACATGGCGCCATAGGGTTTGGCACATAGTGGCGGGACCAGGGAAGGGCCGACCGTCGCAGGTTCGACCACAGGTCACCCATCATGATGAGAATATCCCGTCCAAAGAGAGTGCCGGCGACCGAGGGCCGACGGCGGCGCCAATTTATGCAGTAGCAGCCGCCACACCATCTCAGCGGCATGTGACGTGGTCGGTCTGCGGCGCGCTAGCGGGCCTGACTTTTGCCGTGGGACTCCGCGTGATCAGCCCATCGGCAAGCGTGAGCGACGCCATTCTTCTCGGATTGGCGCCCATGCTTCTCGCAAGGGTGCTAATCAATCGCCATCTTCGTCTGGAAAGACAGCAACGTGAGGCGTTGATTCAGGAGCAGATTACGTTCGTAGAGTCACGGCATGAGGAGTTGCGGGAAGCGTATCTGGAGCAGGAGCAGACGCGCGTCGAGCTGCGGCGCAAGGTCACCCAGCTCACTGCTCTGCATCGAGCCGGATTGCTGTTCAGTTCGACCCTGGATCGAGAGGCGCTGATGCAGAAAGTGTTAGAGGCTCTGACGAGTGATCTGCAGTACGATCGGGCGATGATCTCGTTCTACGATCCGGTCCGGCAGGTCGTCAAGGATGCACGGGCATTCGGCGTCTCGCCTGAGATTCAGGCGTTTGCGCGCGCTCGTGAGATTCCCGTCACCGATCCCATGAGCCCGGAAGGCATCGTGCTCCTGCAGGGTCAGCCGCTATTGATTGGGGATCTGCATGCGGTGTGGGATCGCATTCACCCGTTGAACCAGCAGCTCGCCCTGCTGACGCAGGCCAAGGCCTTGATTGCCGTTCCGTTGAAAACGAAAGATCGGATATTGGGAAGCCTGATGGTCGATCGGATACAGGCACACAGTCTGACTCAGGACGATCTTGAGTTGATGGTGACGGTCGCCCATCAAGTCGCGATCGCGCTGGATAACGCCTCCGCGTATGAACAGATTGAAGACCTGAACGTGGGACTCGAAGTCAAAGTGCGCGAACGCACGGCTGAGCTGGAGCAGGCAGATCGCGTGCGATCTCAATTCCTTTCGCATGTCTCGCACGAGCTTAAGACGCCACTGACTTCGATCAAAGGGTTCTTGCAGAACCTGCTCGATGGATTGACGGGGCCGCTCAATGAGAAACAGCAACGTTACTTGTCACGGATGTTAGACAACTCAGACCGGTTGATCCGCATGATTGAGGCCTTGTTAGATCGTACGAGGATTCAATCCGGGAGATTGGATCTCGCTCCCGTTGAGATCGATCTGGGGCCCTGTGTGGTGGATGCGGTCGAGCAATTGCGCCTGTTGGCTCAGGCTAAGCAGCAAACATTGGAGGCGGTCGTTTCTTCTAGCCCACTGATGGTCTGGGCGGATCGTGATCGGCTGATCCAGATCGTGACGAATTTGGTCCAGAATGCGCTGAAGTTTACCCCGGAGGGTGGTTCCATCATGGTGACGGTGAGGCAGGAGAACCAGACACTCGCTGGGGTTTCCGTGCGCGATACTGGGCCGGGTATTCCTCCAGAGTTCCTTGATCAGATATTCGATCCGTTCTTCCGCGTCAAGCAGGTCCGGAGCGGAACAAAAGGGTTGGGCTTGGGCCTGTCGATCGTGCGGACGTTGGTGGAGCTGCAAGGTGGAACAATCGCCGCGCGGAGTGAACCAGGGCAGGGCGCAGAGTTATCCTTCACAATTCCGTTGCTTCCCACGATCGCGATGCCGCGAGGTGCTGCATCGGCTGTAGCGCCTCGCATCTTGGTTGTCGAGGGTGATCTGGATATTCGTCAACTCTTACAGGATCGTTTGCTCGCCATGGGGTATCGTGTCCAGTCGGTGGTTGACGGAGCCCGAGCGGCGGAAGCAGTGCAGACCGAGAGGTTTGACGGCATGATTTTGGACATTGACATTTCCACTATGGACGGGGCGGATGTGCTGCGGCACGTTCGCAAATGGGATCAGCAGATCCCGATTGTGATGGTTACCGCGTCAGACTCTAAGGAGTCGGCGGTTCGCGCGATCGGCATGGGTGCGCAGGCCTATCTGCTGAAACCGTTTGATGCCGACGAACTGCAACGGGTCGCAGATTATTGGTTTCAGCCTTCTTGAGCGATTGTCATCGGAGGCTCTGGGAAGCCGAGCGCGCCTGGGTCAGTGAGATGAGGAGGAATATGACTATGAGAGTTAGGGAGAGGTATTGTCGAAGGACTGGACCGGCTCTTCGGATCTGGATGCCGTGGATGTGTATGATGACGGGGCTAAGCTTGGCGTGCGTACCTGGGATGTCCTCTGCGCAGGTGCCCCGTATTCAAGGGCAAGGAGCCGCCGCATCCGCAATGAGCAATGCCTTTGCCGCTCAAGCCGACGACCCCTCGGCGCTGCACTACAATCCGGCAGGACTGACGCAGTTGCGGGGGGTTCAGCTCATGGCAGGGGGATTGATCTCAGGAGGATCAACGGACTTCACCAGTCCGACGGGGGTGACGGCACGAGGCGATCGAAATGGGACTGTGGCCTGGCCTCCTCCCGCTCATACGTACATCACGGCAAACTTAAAGGATCTCGGGTTCACGGCTTTGGGCAACCTTTCTGCTGGAATTGGCGTGACTGTGCCGTTCGGCTCGCTGACTCGCTGGCCAAACGATGGGCCGTTTAAAACGGCCACGACCTTCAGCGCATTGCCGCTTCTGGATATCAAACCGACCATTGCCTACAAGGTGACAGAGAACCTTTCTCTAGGGCTGGGTGCGGATATCTATACGTTCAGTGGGCTTGCCGGCGAAGGACATGTTGAGAAGCAGTTCGTCTCACCAGGTGCCCCCGCCTTTCCGTTGGCTCCTGCCGGATCGAAGGTTGAGTTGTCCGGTAAGGATACGGCGGCTGGTTTCAACGCCAGCCTGCTGTATACAGCGTTGCGCAATGCGGATGGGAAGCCACTGGCCAACATCGGTATCGTATACCGCAGTCAAGCGACCTTACACCTGGACGGCGCATTATTGGCGAATGGAGCTACTGTCTCTGATGCCAGAGCCACCCTGGTCTTACCGCAAGTTATTACAGGAGCGATTGCAATCTGGCCTATTCGGACGAGCGAACGGGAGTGGAAATTGGAGATGGACATCGATTACGTGGGGTGGAAGTCCGTTCGGAATCTTGATGTCACGTTGGGGAATGGTGTGTCGATCCCTCAGCCGCAGAATTGGCGAAGTACCTATGCGGTGATGCTGGGAACCGAATACAAGTGGCTGGCGGTTGAGTCGCTTCCGAACTGGGTGGTGGCGCTGCGGGCCGGCTATACTAACCAGCAAAATCACATACCTGATCTGACCTATGATCCAGGGATTCCTTCTTCTGACCTCCACGTCGTAGGCGGAGGGCTCGGGTTGTTGTGCAAGGAGCAGGGATCGTTTTTGGGCCTGATACGATGTGGAGATCTCGGTGTGGGCTCACTGAAACCCAAAGCGATCGGAGTTGACCTCTCGCTTCAAGCGGGGATCTATGAGGACCGTACAGTGGCTGGCAATCGCAATCCAACGGTCAATGGAACTTACAGCACCACACTGTATAACGGTAGTGTGTCAATTCGAATGATCTACTAAGCGGATGCGCAAGAAACGCGAGATGAGCGAGAAAGGCAAGCCTGGGCAAGAATAGCTTGGATCTTCTCCTGTCCTGCTTGTCCCACCTGTCGCGCTTTTCCAGCCAGTCTCGCTTGGTTTCAGGCTGATTCGTACAGGCGTGGAACGCGAGGGCCTATTCCACAGAGGACTTCATAGGGGATTGTGCCGATCCAGTTTGCCACTTCATCAGCCCAGATCGATTCCCTTCCCTGATGACCGATCAGTGTGACGGTTTCACCCACTTGTACCGGTGTGATGTCGGTGACATCGATCATAATCATATCCATGCATACCAGACCGACGATCGGGGCGCGGCGTCCCTGAATCAAGACCGATCCACGATGGGAAAGTTGCCGACTATAGCCGTCGGCATAGCCGACTGGCAGCACCGCGATACGCGTTGGTCGTTTCGCGACGAATGTTCGGTTGTAGCTGACTGCCCCACCTGGTGGAATGGTCCGCAGTTGAACGATCGTCGTATGAAATGAGAGGACGGGTTTGAGGTCAGGATCGGGGATTGTGGCGGGCAACGTATGGTACCCGTAAAGCATGATGCCGGGGCGCACGAGTGAATAGTGCGCGTTGGGGAACCTGACGATGGCGGCGCTGTTTGCCGTATGTACTAAGGGGAGTGTGAGCCCACGTTGTCTGATTTGCTCCTGTATGGCACGAAATACACTAAGTTGTTGCTCGGTGAAGGCACTGTCCGCTCCGTCTGCGTCGGCAAGGTGGGTCATCATGCCTTCGACCCGGAGGGGACTTCGAACGATAGGGCTGTCAAGGAGGGAGAGTAACTCTTCCGGAGAAAACCCCAGCCGCCCCATCCCGGTTTCGACCTTGAGGTGAATTGGATAAGGAGTTGGATGAGAACCGGCGGCCTTGGCTAAGGCCGGAAGGATACGCCCATCGCTGACGACCGGGGTCAATTGGTGAGCGACTAGATCCGATACCTGTTCCTCAAAGAGCGCTCCGAGAACGACAATAGATCCTGAAAGACCGGCTTGGCGGAGTGCGATACCTTCGTCGAGCGAGGCCACAGCAAACCGCCTAATACCTTGGCGGGTAAGCGCGTGAGCGGTCTCCACCGCTCCATGTCCGTACGCATTGGCCTTGACGACTGCCATAAGCTCACAGCCGGGGGACAGGTATTGCGTGATACGAGAGAGATTATGGGTAAGGGCCGCGAGATTGACGGTGGCGTAGGTGGGTAACAAGGTCGAAAGTGAGGTCACACTTCCATGATTTCGTGTTCTTTTTTCTTCACAACGTCGTCGATCTTGTGAATGTATTGATCGGTCAGTTTCTGCGTGTCGGCTTCGCTCTTTCGCAGATCGTCTTCAGTGAGCTTGGCATCCTTCTGGAGTTTCTTCAACTCTTCGTTGGTATCTCGACGAAACCCGCGCACCACCACTTTCGTGTCTTCGCCGTGTTTTTTACAGATCTTGCTCAGGTCTTTGCGGCGTTCTTCAGTGAGCGGCGGGAGGGGAATGCGAATGATCTTTCCGTCATTGGACGGTGTGATGCCGAGGCCCGATCCAGAGAGAGCTTTTTCAATTTCCTTGATCAAGTTCGGCTCCCACGGCTGGATCGTGATGAGGCGGGCCTCCGGGGTTGAAATGTTGGCCACCTGCTTCAGTGGGGTCATCGTGCCATAGTAGTCGACTCGCACGCCGTCGAAGAGGGCGATCGACGCGCGCCCTGTCCGTAGGCCTGCCAAATCGCGCTTGAGATGCTCCAGTGCGGACTCCATCTTTTCCGTGACCTTTTGGTGTATGGCGGCAGGGTTGGACATGAGAGACTCCCAGTAAAATTAGCGGCGATCCATTGTGACAATGGTACCGATCTCTTCACCCATGGCCACGCGTTTGAAATTGCCGTGTTCCTTCAGATTGAACACGATGAGTGGAAGGTTGTTGTCCATGCAGAGGCTAATGGCCGTGGCATCCATGACTTTCAAGTTCTGATTCAAAATCGAGAGAAAGGAGATCGTCTGATATTTCTTGGCAGAGGGGTTTTTCACGGGATCGGCGTCGTAGATGCCGTCAACCTTGGTCCCTTTCATAATGACTTGGGCCCCGATCTCCATCGCTCTGAGCGCCGCCGCCGTATCGGTTGAGAAGTAGGGATTCCCCGTGCCGCCGGCGAAGATGACAACGCGCTTTTTCTCAAGATGGCGAATGGCTCGTCGGCGGATATATCCCTCTGCCAGCTGTCGCATTTCGATCGCGGACTGGACCCTCGTCATAATACCGCTGCGCTCGAGCGCGTTTTGCAGGGCCAAGGCATTGAGCACGGTCGCGAGCATCCCCATGTAGTCGGCGGAGGCGCGTTCCATGCCGGATGCGCTAGCGGCGATACCGCGGAAGATATTGCCGCCGCCGATGACCACGGCGACTTCGATGTCGAGCGCCACGACGGAGGCGATTTCCGAGGCGAGGCCTTCAAGGATAGAGGGTTGGATGCCGTAGCCTTGCTCACCGGCTAACATCTCTCCGCTCACTTTGAGGAGGATGCGCCGGTAATTGGCAGCGCTCATGCTTCGCCTAATTGGTACCTGGTAAAGCGGCGGACATTCATGTTCTCGCCGATTTTAGCAATCTTCAATGCGACGAGGTCTTTAATGGTGACGGCTGGATCTTTGACGAAGGACTGCTCGATCAGACAGCTCTCTTGGAAGAACTTTTCCAGCTTACCTTCGACGATCTTCGGCCATGCGGCTGGAGGTTTGCCCATTTCTTTAGCCTGCCCCTCATAAATCGATCGTTCTTTCTCGATGAGCGATGCGGGAATATCCTCCCGTTTGACATAGGAGGGTTTCCCGGCAGCGACCTGGAGGGCCAGGTCGTTGACGAACGTTTTAAACTCTTCGTTGCGGGCCACGAAGTCGGTTTCACAGTTGACTTCAATCAGCACACCGATTTTCCCGCCCATGTGGATATAGGCGTGCACGAGGCCTTGGTTGGTCTCGCGGCCTGACTTTTTGAGTGCGGCGGCCAAGCCTTTTTGGCGCAGGTAATCAATGGATTTTTCCATATCATCGCTATTTTCCGTGAGCGCTTTCTGGCAATCGAGGATGCCGGCGCCGGTCTTCTCTCTCAGTTCTTTGACAAGCTGACTTGATCCAGCCATACGTGACGGTCCTTCTCGGTAAGCAGTGAGTGTAGTCGTTGATGCCTGCGATGCCGGGGGCTATGAAGCCGGCGCGCTTGCGAAACTGACGGCTGCGGCCTTATCTCCTTGTGGAGGAACAGGTTTGAATTCCGCCTCTTCACGCTGTGTCCGCACATGGGCGCCTTCAATACAGGCGTCGGCAATGCGAGACGTGATGAGCTTGATGGAGCGAATGGCATCGTCGTTTCCGGGGATGGGGAAGGTGATGTGATCTGGATTGCAGTTCGAGTCTAGAATCGCGATTACAGGGATTTCCAGCCGGGTCGCTTCCTGTACCGCAATGTGTTCGATGCGTGTGTCGAGCACGAAGACGGCTCCTGGAACGCCGCGCATGTCCTTGATGCCGCTCAGATACTTCTGGAGCTTGACGATCTCCTTCTGCATCTTCATAATTTCTTTTTTCTTCAGTCCATATTGACTGGGATCTGCCAGTTTGGCTTCCAGCTTTTTCATTTTATCGATGCTCTTTCGGATCGTCTGGAAGTTCGTGAGCATTCCCCCGAGCCAGCGTTGGTTGACGAAAAACATGTTGGCGCGCAAGGCTTCTTCTTGAAGGATCTCAGCAGCCTGCCGCTTGGTCCCGACAAACAGAACCGATTGGCCGGCGGCAACGGTGTCGCGGACGAAGGCATAGGCTTGCTCCATCCGAGTCAGTGTTTGTTGGAGGTCAATGATGTAGATGCCGTTGCGTTCTCCAAAGAGGAACTTCTTCATCTTCGGGTTCCACCGATTCGTCTGGTGTCCGAAATGGACACCCGCTTCTAACAATTCCTTGATTGAAACCACTCCCATGCCTTCACCTCCCCTCAAGACTTGCAGAGCGCCTGCGATGCAGGCGAGGGGGGGTGGCCCCCTTATTCTCAAGTCGAGCGACGTCCATGACGTCGATATGAATTTTAGCTATTTCCTCCATGCACGAGATTGTGCGAGAAGGAGACGGTCTCCTAGCGGTAGTGCGTTCGCACGTTAGCATGATGACGGATAAGTTTGCAAGACCAGCCCATCCCCTTCGCTTGCCGCCTCATTCGACCCGGTGTTAAGATCGTCCACCTATTGGAGGGAATCGGTGCCGAACATTTTGCTCTTAATTTCGCCGAGCTGTGGAGCCTGCCCGTCGGCGAAGAGTCTGTGGAAGCAGTTGCGGGTGAAATATAGCTTTAGCTATCGCGAGGTGGACATCACCACTGAGGATGGACAAAGCCTCGCTGATCGGCACTCGGTTAGGGCGGTGCCAGCCACCATTATCGATGGACGACTGACGTTCGTCGGCGTGCCGAGTCGGGAGAGCGCTGAGAAGGCCTTGTTGCTCAAAATGAAACCGCGCGAGTAGGGGAAGGATCGCTCCATGGTTGAGGACGACGATTTTGAACTGCCTGAGCTCCCTGTCATCGACAAGGGACCTCCGCCCGAGTGTCCCATGTGCGGCGAGCCGATGGGATTTATCGATGGCGACTGGTGCTGTGTGGATTGTAACGGCGAGTTGTTGGGGCCGGAAACTGGCTAGCCTAAGCGAGTGGTGATTATGTGATGGGTGATGGGTTCTAGCGATACAAAGAACATCATGGCTCTCCTTCCTATTTCTGCCCATTACCCATCACAGATCACTCGTCACGGTTCTTGATGCTTCGCATCGTCACCGGGCCTTTTCATCCCGTTCTTGAACGTGCCCTGGTCGAGGACGTTCGGTCCTGTAAGACCGACGATCCCTTCGCTCCGCTCGCCGTTATTGTTCCCTCGATCTCCCTGGTCGAGCATCTGAAATGGGTACTCACGCGTCGCGCGTCCCACGCCGTTCTCAATATCCATTTCCTGACGTTCCACCAGTTGGCCCTCCGTCTGCGCGACGATCTTGCATCGGTCTCTGAGGCCAGTCCGGAACAGTTCCGGATGTTGGTTGACGATTTCTTTTTCGAGCAGTTGACCCGACAGATAGTTCGGCGCAAGCTTCCAGGGCTCGAACCGCTCACGCGCTTGCCGAATTCACCGGGAACCTGGAAAGGCTTGTGGGCGACGGTGCGCGATTTGAAAGATGCGGTGGTCGCGCCGACAACCGCGTTGAAGGCTCTCACGGAAGGAGTGTTCGAAGAGGAGGATCGAACCTGGCTCCGTTCCCTGTTCACTCTACATGCGGCCATTATGGAGGCCGGCCGGTCTCTTGGGGTCGGTTCTCCGGATGACCTGGCTGCCTCTCTCGGCAGGGATCTCTCAGGTTCCTCGTTTCTCAATGGGCTGCAACGCCTGTTCTACTATGGTTTTTACGACCTCTCACAGGTACAGCTCTCGTTCTTTGACTCGGTGGTCCGGGTCGCTCCAACCACGTTGTACTTTCCTTTGCAAGACAGCCCGGCCTTTCGCTTTGCCCGCCAGTTTTTCGAGCGGCATCTTCTCCCGCTGGCAGACACTCACGAGGACCGGGGTGAGGAAGGGGACCGAACCGCAACAACGGAACTAGTCGGACTCTCCGTGACGAATGTCATCGGGGTTGAGGAGGAGTTGGCGAAGGTTTGCCGTGAAATCCTGACCCTGGTCGAGGTGAACGGCTATCGTGTTGACGAGATCGGTGTGGTGGCCCGTACGCTGGAGCCCTACCAGGCTCGGTTGCAATCGGTGTTCGATCATCATCTGGTGCCTTTTACGTCGACGGCCGGAAAGCCACTGTCGCGCGAACCCTTGGTCAAAACCCTCTTACGTCTCGCCTCGCTTCCGCTGAATGACTTTGACCGTGCAGCCATATTGGATGTGGTCACATCGCCCTTCTATCACGCACAGAGCACCGGCTCCGCTAGCACGAATCTACGGCCTGATGTCTGGCGCTCCCTCGTCTACACGTTGGGCATTATGAAAGGGGAAGTGGAATGGAGGCGTCTGGCAGAGCCGGCCAGTTCGTCGATTCTTTGCGATGCAGAGGCAGCGCTTGACGAAAATGATCAGCCAATAGTCGGGACTCGCGAGCCCTCTCAGCTGACATACTTGTGGGAGCTCGTCTCGCGGCTGATTCAGGATTGTCGGGCCCTCCCTTCGCAAGGATCGATCGGCGCACTAACAGACGCCTTTCTCACATTGGTGAAGTCCCATATTCATGTGCCTGACCTGTTCGAGGGACCCTTGACGGAGTCATCCGAGCCGACTGAACTCACCAAGGTTGGCTTACTGATCCGATCTTCGCTGGCCCGCCTCCAGCAGCTGGACCCACTGGGAGGGGATCTCTCATGGGAGGAATGGGCCGAGTTGTTCCGGCGGGTATTAGACGAGACCAGCATTCCCATCGAGGAGGATCGACACCAGGGTGTTCAGGTGCTGGATGCCATGACGGCCCGCGGACGAACGGTTCGGGCGCTCTTTGTTCTTGGCATGAACGAAAAACTCTTTCCACGGTACGTGCGTGAAGACCCATTTCTTCGTGACCGTCAACGCGTCGTATTGGAATCGACCCTGGGCTACAAGATCGATGAGAAGTTAGCCGGGCATGAAGAGGAATTACTCTTGTTTGAACTCCTCAGTCGCTCGGCAACCAATCGGCTGTATCTGTCATACCAGCGCGCCGACGAAACAGGACGAGTCATGGCGCCGTCTGGTTTCATCGCCATGGCGATGCGAGATTCGCGATTCGTCGTGAAGCAGGAAGAGACCATCCCCCGGCGGCTGACCCAGCGGATCAGCGAACAACCGTCGATCCAAGACCTGTTACCGGCCGAGGAATTGGCTTTGGGTTGCCTGTTGCAGGGCCACGATGCGCGACCAGTACTCGATGCGATGGGACGGGACCGGCCCCTCTTCGAACAGGGCCTCGCCACCCTGAAAACCATTGAGCGAGAATCCCCTGAGCTTGGTCCGTTCGACGGGATGGTTGGCGCACCGGCATCTTCATTGCCGGTATTGACGGAACGGAGTTTCTCGCCGACCGCATTGGAACGGTATGCAACCTGTCCCTTTCAGTATTTCGCAGAAAAAGTTCTTCGATTGGTGCCTGTGCAACGGCTCCATCCTGACCACCTCCCTCCCTTAATGCTCGGAACGCTTGTTCATGAATCGCTTCGTGTGAGTTATGAACGGTTGGTGCTGCTCCATTGGCCAGATGACCAGCTAACCGAGGCCAGGGTACAATCCACGGTGCATGAGACAGTGACCGATACGTTTGCCGCCCATGCTGCAAGCCAGGGGACGGGGCATGCCCTGCTCTGGACATTGGCTCGCGAGCAGGTGACAAAGTTAGTCGTGGCTGCCGTCTCGTCCGACCAGGCAGAGTATCAGGCAACCGGATTCCGTCCTGTTGCGTTCGAGGCTGCCGCTGAGGGAATTGTCCCGCTGGAGTCCGAGACCTCATCGGTTTCCCTGAAGATTCATGGCACCTTGGACCGTGTCGATTACCGTGCTGAGCCTCCGGCGCTTCGTATCGTGGACTACAAGTTTAAGCAGGGGGGTGAGATCACCGCCGTGGATCGTAACCTTGCCCTGTCTGCGGTGCGCGGATTTCGACTCCAACCACCGCTCTATGCCCGCATGACGCTGTCGTCGCTGCCTGCACCAACCGATGTTCAATTGCTCTTCCTGGCTCCGCAGTGGAAACAGCCTGTCTCTCGCTCAACGTTTGACGCGGGTCTCTGGACCGGCCATACCGGTGACAGAATTCGACAGACACTCTCTACGTTGATCCAAGGCATTGCGCGCAGGGAGTTTTTTATTCTTCCCGATGGCTATTGCGACTACTGCGAATTTTCCGGTGCTTGCAGACGCCACGATGGCATGGCCTGGTGGCGTTCGTATCGATCGCCACAGGCCCGAGTCTTACGCCGGCTGAGAAAACAGAAAGTAAGCGATGAGTGATGCGCTGACACTCACGGACTCCCAGGATCGCCTCCTGGCAGAGACAACCTGGGACCGCAATGTCGTGGTGGTTGCGGGCGCCGGGACCGGCAAAACCACGATCCTTGTCAATCGCATCCTCAACCTCCTCCTGAGAGAGCCGGACCCCTTGGCTATCACGGAGATCGTTGCCCTCACCTTTACCAACAAAGCCGCCACGGAAATGAAGCAGCGGCTTCGCACACAACTCTTTCGTCTGACCGAGCAGTCCGATGATCTGATCGCCATCTTTCGTACCCGGTACCATCTCTCAGCTGAACAAGTGGGTGAACGGGCTAGGACGGCGCTTGAGCAGCTGGAAAAAGCTCAGATCGGCACCTTGCATAGTTTTGCCGCGCACCTCTTGCGTCTCCATCCATTGGAGTCCGATGTTGATCCATTATTTGAAGAGGATGATGGATCATACTTCAAGGAATTATTTCATACTTATTGGGATCGTTGGTTGGACGATGAGCTTGGATTGATTGGACCACAGCATGACCGATGGCGACGAGTCCTGGCTCTGACCACCCTCGACGACCTCCAGCAGTTCACTACTGCCCTCGCCGGGGATTTTGTGGACCTGGATGAGCTGGAGCGGCAGTGCCGATCCCTCTCCCTGGAGGGATCTTTGCGTGACTGGATTGCAGCTCACCATGGCCGTGCAGCTACTCTTCTCGCCGCGCAAGATCGACCCAAACGGCGTAAGGCGGAAAATATGTTAGCCGCTGCAGTGCAGTTGCTGGCGCTTTTGTTGGAGCAAGGGCCACCAGGGCTCGCTCACGTACCTCAGGATGAACGGGCAATCCTGGACAAGGATCTGGGAAAGGCCCCTGCCGGATGGGATGAAGTGGCATTCGAGGAGGCGGCCTCCATTATCGGGCTGGTGCAACAACTCCTCACCGTCGACCAGTCGTACTTTCAAGAGGTGGTGACACTGGTACGGCCCTTCCTTCATCACGTTCATCATGGATTTCAGACCTCTGGGTGGATCGCATTCGATGGGTTATTGGCGCGGGCCAAAACTCTCTTGCGCAACCATCCTAACGTCCGCGATCGGATCAAACAGTCCTATCGGGCCATCCTGGTCGATGAGTTTCAGGATACCGACCCGGTGCAGTACGAGATCATCCTCTATCTCGGTGAACGAGTTGGTAGCCATCAGACTTCGTGGCAGGACGTGGACTTGGAGCCGGGCAAATTGTTTATCGTGGGGGACCCCAAACAATCGATCTATGCCTTCCGCCGCGCCGACATCGAAGCCTTCGAGCGAGTGGTGGAGAAGATTCGAGTTGGTGGGGGAGTCGTCTATTCTTTGGTGACGAACTTTCGCAGCGACAGGGCCGTGCTTGATGTGGTGAACAATGTTTTCGATCGGCTCTTCCAACCGATGGAATATGTTCAGCCGGCCAATGAACGGCTGGCAGCCAGGCCTCAACGGAAACCGGAAGTCTCAATCTCCGGGGCACAACTTCGCCTTGTGACGCCTGGAGAGGACGACGAGGAGTTCGATGTGCAGGCTGCGACCAGGGCGGAGGCGGAAGCGTTGGCGCGCTGGCTGAAGGAGGAACTCCTCGCCGGCACGACGGTCACGGATCGCGAGCGACGCGAAGGTCCACTCCAACCGGGTCACATTGCTCTGATTTTCAGAAAGTTGACCCAGGCGCAGATCTATCTCGATGCCCTTCGACGCTACGACATCGCCTATATCACTGACGGGGAAAAGCATTTTTATCGGCGGCAGGAAGTTATCGATTTGGTCAACCTCCTCCGGGTCATCGACAACCCGCACGATACGATTGCGCTGGTCGGCATCTTGCGCTCACCTCTCGGTAGCATGACCGACCGTGACCTGCTGGCCCTCCAGCGGATTGAGGGGTTGGATTACCAGCAACAGGATAGGCTGTCTGCCTGGAACCATCCTCAGGCAGGAATGGTATGTCGGCTCTATGAGCGATTGGTCGAACTATACCAACTCGCTCCCTTGCGACCTGTGCCTGATGCCATCGATCTGATCTTCGAACGATTGCCGGTGCTGGAATTAGCAGCGGCATCGCTGCATGGGGAGCAAGCCATGGCTAATCTGCGGAAGATTCGGGATATGGCAGAGACACTCGCCGATCGCCCCCATCTTACCTTGACCGGGTTCGTTGACTTGATGATGACTAGGGTGTCGGAACAGCCGGATGAGGCGGAAAGTGCTCTGGCTGAAGAATCACTGGATGCCGTACGCGTGTTGACCATTCACAAGGCCAAAGGATTAGAATTTCCCGTGGTCATTCTTCCCGGCCTGCATCAGGGGTCAAAGAATCCTCGCAAGGGGCCATCCATCCATCATGATTGGTCGAGCCGGTGCTATAGCCTGCAGATGGGAGGCCGCTTGAATCTTGGAGCCGTGCTCGTGGACATGAAAATGGCGGCGCGAGAAGAGGCAGAGCAGCGACGGCTCCTGTATGTCGGGATGACACGAGCGCGCGACTTGCTGGTCCTATCCGGCGGGCAGACCACCAAACCGGGTCATGACACCGTTCTCTCTCTGCTTGGAGAGGTGATGGCAGACGAGGAAGGCCCTTCGATGGCTGACCAGATCTGCATCGGAAGCAGCCGGCTTACGCGAGTCATCACGCCGGCCACGGTGGTAGCGAGACGGCACCGGACGGAACCTCTGTCAAATGTCACTCCAGCTCCGGCCCTTGGCCCCATTCTCATTCGCCGCCGTGAGCGGCAAGTTAAGTGGGAGCAACGTCGAACGACACCGCGACGACTGACCCCTTCGAGCCTCGCAGAAGACAGGCCCGAAGCTATTTCCCAGCGCACTGTGACAGGGCGTGATGCCGATTTGGCTCGGCTTATCGGAACCTGTGCCCATGCGGTGCTCGAACAGTGGGACTTCACTAGATCTCGCTCTGAAATCAGTAGGGTCATCGAACAGATCATTCGTCGCGATGTGGCACAGGATCATTCTCAATTGACGGCCACCGTCACGGAGGATCTCACGACGCTCTTTGACAGTTTCCTTTCCTCCGAGCCGTACACAAGACTGCAACGTGCGACGGTGCTTGGGCGAGAAGTCCCATTCGTCATGCCCCTGGGCAAGGATCAGATAATGGAAGGGGTGATCGACTTAATTTACCGGCTTGACGACCGGATCTGGATTGCCGACTATAAGACGGATGATGTGGCGGTTGAGGATGTGCAGGCCAGGGCAGATCGTTACCGATCCCAAGCGGATAATTATGTGCGAGCTGTCGCGAGTGCGTTAGGGTTGTCGTCACTCTCGTTTCAGTTGATTTTTTTACGGCCAGGTGTCGCCGTTGATGTTTAGGAACTGCGTCGCGCGGCTGGTGCACGGAGGTCAGGGGATTGGCTCCGCCGTTTGCGTGGGGACCTGACCCGAATCGACATCTCGAAGGGCCAGCGCTATGCCACAACCGCAACGTCCCATGACTGTCTCGCCGGATGAATTCGATGCCCTGATCCAAGAGGCACTTGCTGGACTGCCGGCTCGTTTCGCCACGCTTGCCGATGAGGTTTCTATCGTGGTCGAAGAGGAACCTTCGGCTGAGATCCTGAAAGATCTTGAATTGGAATCAGAAGACGATCTGCTGGGGCTATATCAAGGCGTTCCGATTGATCACACATCTTTTTTCCAGCCTGCTGGGGAGCTGCCTGCCCATATCGCGATCTATCGAGGTCCTATCCTGCGTCTCTGCCGGACGAAGGCTGAAGTCATTCAAGAGGTCCGTGACACGGTGGTTCATGAACTCGGACACCATGTCGGGCTGGATGACGAGGAGATGCCTTACTAAGATTGTAACTATTCAGGTGTTTAGGCTGAAGGCTGAAGTTGGTTTCTATGACCTTGGGTTCAAGCAGCCCGACCTCTAAAAGCCTTCAGCCTTGCTACCTGAGTAATTACCTATGATTAGCCTGCATCAAGGTTCGCCGCTGATAGCCGATGGCGAGCATGATGACTCCCACCACGACCATAGGGAAGGAGAGGAGTTGGCCCATGGAGAAAGATCCGAGGATAAAACCAAGGTGGGCATCCGGTTCACGGACAAACTCTACCAACAGCCGGCACAGACCGTAGCCGGCGATGAAACTCCAGAAGAGGGTGCCGGGTGGCGGTAGGGTTTTCGCGACGACCCATAGCAGGGCGAATAGGAATATACCCTCAAGACCTGCCTCATATAGTTGTGAAGGATGGCGGCAGGCAGGCCCGCCACTTGGAAACACCATGCACCAGTCGACGTCGGTGGCCCGGCCATATAATTCCCCATTGATAAAATTGCCGAGTCGCCCGAATCCTAGCCCGATCGGCGTGGCGACGGCAGCCAAATCTGCGATCTGGTAGGCGGGAATACCCTGCCGTTGGCTGAACCAAAATAAGGCGATGATGACGCCGAGCAGGCCGCCGTGAAAGGACATACCCCCTTCCCAGACCGCCAGAATAGTGGCTGGATGTTGCACATAGTAGGAAAAATTATAGAAGAGCGTGTAGCCAAGCCGTCCTCCGATAAACACCCCGAACGCAGCCCAGACGACCATATTGTACACCTGGTCCTTGGTCATGGAGAGGCCACTCGACTCTACTCGGCGCTTGATCAGGAAATAGGCGCATGCCAGTCCGATTAGATACATCAGGCCGTACCAGCGAAACTGTAGGGGCCCCAGTTCAAGGAAGACCGGGCTGATGTTGGGGTAAGGTATCGCGTGCAACCAAGTCATGAGTGCCTCATATCACGTGTTGGAGAATCATAGGTGAGGGTCTCGACCATTGCAAGCTTGCGAATGCCACTCGGAAGATCAGTTCTGAACCTTGCTCAGAGCCAGTTTGAGTGGCCTACCACTTTCGTATGTTGGTTTTCTGTCACGTCTGTGTTGTGACTTGTGAGGAAAACACAACTGAAAATTAATCGCGTTTAATCGTAGGAACAAGGCTGCGATGAATCATGGGGGATTTTCGAGATTTCCGGTCTGGCACGCTTACTGCTGAAGGGATACAGCATGAGCGTGCAAGGTGCCGATAATCACATTCCTCATTTAACCGTGTCGAGGAGGTTGACCATGTCAGACCAGGGACGTCAGGTAGCCAAGGTCGCAGCGTTGGTGGCAGGTGGGGCGGTGATCGGAGCGGGGATTGGATTACTCTTCGCGCCGCAAGCGGGGGCAGAAACCCGGCGTGATGTCGGGCGCTATGCAAAAAAAGCCCAAGTGCAAGCGACGCGATGGAGTCGGACGGTCCAATCCGGCGTGAAAGAAGTGATGGGCCGCAGTAAGTCGCTCATTCACAAGGACGATCAGAGGCCGCGGATCGAAGCGGCGTAGTCTGGGCGATTTATCGAGCGATCAGACTTATGGCGCAAACAGCTTGTTGCTAAGCTGTTTGCGCCTACGACTCTGACCTTGACCGACCTAGACCCCGATGCTAGAGTCCCGCCACTGCGGCCGCTGCTGCCGGAGTGGCGAAATTGGCAGACGCAAGGGACTTAAAATCCCTCGGGCCCAAAAGGCCCATGCCGGTTCAATTCCGGCCTCCGGCACCATAAATAAGGGGCTGTGTGTGTTGTGTGCCCACCTCATTTATGGACCAGCCTCCACGAACGACCCAGCACCGCAATGGCTTCGACCACACAGTGTCAATATGGAGAACACATGGTGTGTCCGATTGACGTGCAGTTGCTACGCGCGACTTGATCGCGCGACCACAATGCTGTTGATTCTACTTTAAGAGGTGGATACTGAGCTATGCCCGAATGAGAAGATGGTCGATGAGAGCAGGTTCTTCAATGTGTAGGGTTGCGGGGACATCGATAAATCGTTTCAGTCTCATCCGGTCATTCGGGCTCACCTGGATCACCTCCAGCGCGATCCAGTGAGCGTGAACTCTTCTGACTTCTGCCAACCGGATGTCTATAAAGGCCTCCTCGCCCTCCAACCATAACTGGACTTTGACAAAGTCCCCTGTTCTCAGGTGTTCAGGGGTGGTGAGTTTGCACCCGCCCTCTATGCGTTCGAGGACGCACCCGTCCGCTTCAAGATGATTGCTGACGTTCGCTAGAACGCAGTCAATCGTAAACTTTGGACTATCCCACCAGGTCTGTTGTTTCCCCTGTGCCATCATGTTGTGTGCAGGATAGTGTGGGAAAGGGGTGCGTGCCTATTCCTCAAGAGGTGGGGGGATTACCCGAAAGGTGGTATCCGGGTAGTGGCCTGTATCTTTTGCCCTGCGCATAACTGTGGGAAACGGCATTCTCTTGAATCAACTCATCAGAGAAAGCCGTCGATTTACAGTTTTGGTGATGTTCCTTTGATCGTCTCAGATAACCGCCAATCCTCACGAACTCTCTAAAAGGGTTTTTTGGTTTCGTCCCCGCAGCAAGTTACGGGGTATTCGACGCAGTATATAAACAGCAGGCCATGCAAGAGGCATATCGAGACTTAGCCAACATTATTCATGAGCGCTTCTGCTACAATCGCCGAGCCGCTGCTACGAAGAGCCTCTGGCCAGCGGGCTCGCCCCTCAGACCCTCACCGTACTGCACGAGTACGCATCGGGTCCTCAGGGCTCCGCGCGCCAGTCTCGCGACGCGGCTCAGCGATTTCACGACGAACCGTCATGAATAATGCGGGCTAGTGCGCTCTGCTAGAATCCACATCCAATGCGACCGTTCGGCTCCTCTTGCGTGGTTAAAATAGACCGACCGGATGTGTACAGCACCGCACAGCAACGAGATGAATCAGATGAACATGGCAGATTACGAATGAGGAGGATACATATGATAGGTCGGTCACCCTCTCAGCAATTCCTGATGATTGGGACCATTCTTGCCGGATCCGGTGTTGCTGCAGGTGCCTTTGGTGCCCATGCACTCAAGGAAATTCTGGATGCACCGATGCTTCAAGTATTTGAGACTGCAACACGGTACCTGATGTACCACGCCTTTGGACTGTGTATTGTTGCTTGGGCAATTGATCGTTACCCCGATCAAGGTCTTCAAAAATCCGGATGGCTCTTTCTCATCGGGATTCTTCTCTTTTCAGGCAGCCTGTACGGCGTGTCCCTTGCGGGCATTCGGTGGTTGGGGGCCGTGACCCCGGTTGGTGGTCTGACCTTCATCGCAGGCTGGATACTCTTAGGTTGGGGAGTCTGGCGGAGTACGCTCCCTCGTACGACGAACCGCACATCCTAGCAGTGAAGCGCACGAACCGGCTATTTATTTAGTTTGTTTGCTTGAATGAGACTAACCAGATGAACGAAATAAGCGAGATAAACCAGAACAACTCATCCAGCCAGTCTCGCACGGCGGGCAATCTTGCTAGGGCGCGCAGCCGGCCGTTCTCTTTCCGCTAACTGATCCCCAACCACCTTGGGAGTTTACGAAGGTCCCTTCGAGGCGGTGGCCTTCTTTGCTAAATTGCAGACTATCTTCTTGGACCCGACCATCCATTTCCCACCGTAAATAGACATTCTCGCCCAGCACGATCGTTTCCATGAGTCCCGGGGGAGTGGTCTGCGTATTTCCTGCTGGTGAAAAGAATAATGAAAGCTTCTGCTCTTGATGGTTTCGCTGATGGTTGTGCACGATCCATTGCCAGGTTCCGCACAGACGAGCCTGTCCGCGAAGCCCACGCACCCGATCCTTCCAATTCCGTATCCGATCCCATTCCTGGTAGCCGGCCTGCATGGCGTCCACTTCCAGGCGAGTGGCTCGCTCCAAGGCCGATACCAACAGGGTTGATGCAGATTCTTCCTGATTCTCCTCGGCCCATTCTGGGGAAGCCATTACCGCAGAGAGTTGATTCAGTGAGTCATGCCAGGTCGATTTTTCCTGTTGATCGAGCCAAGCCCTGGCTTGCGGCGATCTGAATAGTTGTTCAGTCATCGTCGCGAGTTGCCGATCTTTCGCAGCCTGCCTGACGGTGGAAGCGAGGTGCCAGGCGGCCAGACTGCCCATCAACCGATGAACAGCCGCTGTCAGATGCGGCACCAAGAGTTCTTTCATGAGCGTGGCCGGCAAGGGGTTGGACCCCAATGTTCTGGCCGCATCGCCCAACTGGAGTGCGGGACCGATTGTCGATATAAATAGGTTGCTGGCTTCTTTGTCGGATTCTATTGTAGCCAATTGATCAGAGTGGGCACGAATGACTGAGGGGAAATCAGGTGTGGAACTTGGAAGGGATTCGTCTGCCTTGGCGTTGAGCCAGGCTCCGAATACTGCGACGACCACCAGAGCAAGGACGAGAGCGATTCGTGATTGTGCTGGTCGAATAAATTGGATGTGATGGTGCATCGCGCTACTCTACCGTGGCTCCGCCCACACCATCAAGCGTGGACTGTTGACGCCATGTGATGGGAGAACTTGGTCAGATTCCTTGGAAGCAGGTCTTGAGAAACGCGGCAGTGGCCTCCCACGCCTCCGATGTCGCGTCGGCACGATAGCTGTCCACGCGTTGTTCATTGCAGAACGCATGGGGAGCGTCTTGGTAGGTCCGGATTTCAACACGTTTCTTGTACTCGGTTGCCGCCGCGCGAAGTCGATCTACATCCTGACTGGGCATCCACTGGTCCTGACCGGCCTGGTGATAGAGCACCGGACAGAACAGATCGTTGATCGCGGTTTCAGGCTGCATCACTCGGCCGTAATAGAGGACTGCTGCTCGAAGCCGTTTCCGTTGACAGGCAAACCTGAGTGCATACGACCCACCCATACCAAAACCAACTACGCCGTGGATATTTTGTTTAATATGGTCTCGCGTATTCAAGAATTCACAGCAGGAATTGATGTCTTGCAAGACGAGCGATTCGTTCAACTTGTTCATGAGCGCATCCGCAACCTCTGCGTTGGCCGTTACCATGCCACCAAGTCGCCCGTACAAATTCGGAATGATGACGCCGTAGCCTTCGCACGCCAGCCTGGCGCCGAGATCCTTGATTTGAGCGGTCAGTCCCCATGCTTCATGTAATAAGACCAGCCCGGGGTAGCGCCCTTTTTCCTGAGGCCAAAACTGAATACATTCTACTTGTACATGTTTCGATACGCGTGTCTGGATATAGGGGTCGACAGCGGCATCCGTCAGCGTGGGAATGGCGACGCCACTTGGGAAGCGAGCGGTGCCGGTGCCGATTTGATCCAACGTGAAGGGAGCGATGGTCGATGTCATTGCGGCAATCTCTTTTCCATCAAGGCTTTGCAAGGCGCGTCTTCTTCAGACAAGGCGTGCTACCACGCGCGCGTACTATAGGGACCAGGCCGTCAGGCTGTCAATCTGGCTGCAAGGGTTGAGTTTTAGTTGACCCCGTGTTCGGTGGCGACTACAGTTTGCTCACCTTCACAGGGTGATATGAAGACTATGCCACTTAGGATCGGTCTCATCGGTGCCGGACGGCATGGCAGCCGGTATATCCACCATCTCTTGCATGATCTGCCAGGGGTGAGCCTTACCGCTCTCTGCCGGAAACGGATCAAGGAGGGACAGCCTTCGCTTCCAACGACAGGGATCCCTATCTATGGTGACTATCGCGCCTTAATCGCGGATCCTACGGTAGAGGCCGTCGTCGTGGTGACCCCTCCGTCACTCTATCCTGAGATCTGTCTTGAGGCCGTGAAGGCGAGGAAGCCTCTTCTCATTGAAAAGCCGCTAGCACCGACAGGCCGCGAAGCACGAGCGATGGTGACGGCAGCAGAAGAGGCGCGCGTGTTACTGATGACCGCACAGACCATGCGTTTTGACTCGGCGATTCTTCTTTTGAAAGATCACTTGCCGGAGATCGGTCGACTTCGGTATGCCACCTTCACCAGCCGGATTGAAACGAAAGCCAGCGCCCAGGTTCGGTCACCGATACTCGGTCAGCACGGGGCGCTCTTGGAACTTGGGGTTCACCTCTTGGACTTGGTGCCATTTCTCGCCGGCGAGGAGGTAGTCGCCGTCCGCTGCGAGTTGGACCAGCTTCCGACTGTGGCACTGGACACGATGGCAATCGTACAGGCCCAGACTACGAGCGGCCTACGATGCGTCCTGGACATTGCACGAGTCGTAGCTGGGCGGGTTGGGCGAACGGAGTGGGTGGGAACCCAGGGGCAGATTGCCGCTGATTGGTGTGCTCATCGGGTAACCGGCGTCATTGGTGATAACGCTCCTCTAGAATGGGTCATCCAACCGCAGCAGACGATCCTTGCCACACTCCGGGCCTTCGTCCATGCCATTGAGACAAACACCCCGCCGCCTATCACCGGGCGTGATGGCTGTCGCGCCGTCGAGGTGGCTGACGCCTGCTACCGTTCGGCAGAGCTTGCCGGGGCCACCGTCAGCGTTTCGTCTCTTCGTTAGTGGGATCGCCGTGCGAGACTGGCGTGACGAGTTGATCTGGTTGCATAGTTCATCGGTTGGTCTTGTTCAACCAAACAAACGAGACAAACCAAACAACGGTCTTCTTATGCCGGCGGATTGTTTCTGTATCCGCTAGGCATCGGCAACGATGTGCGTGTCGGTTTCCTCTACCCCTTCAACTTGGTGAATCTTTGTGATCACCACATCCGAGAGGGCTCGTTCGTCCGCAACGCCGATGAACATAATAATGTCAGGCCGCCCAAAGCAGGAGTGCGCCTGTTCGACGCCGGGGAGGCGCTTGAGGGACTGCAGCACATCTTTCGTCCGTCCGGCTTTGACCTTAATTAGGATATAGGCTTTCGTTGCCATTGAGTCCTCCCTGTTGTAATTATTGCGCGCCGCCCGGCATCTCCCGCCGTCGTTGCGCAAATACCTGGTGTATATTCTGTCCCCGTTGCTCCAAGGCGGTACGTGCCTTCGCAACGAGTTCCTTCAACAATCCAAAATCTGCCAGACTGACGTTGAATTGGCGAAAGCCAGTCGCCAACCTCTCTCGCTGATCGATCGCTGTGGTGTCCCACTGTGCACCGAGGGCCTCAAGCACATCCGACGTCCATCCTATCGATCGGAATCGCGACAGGACTTCGTCTGCACCGCTTCCCGCCTTTATCGCTAATGCTTGATTTGTAAATGCTTGCACGTCCGGATCACTGCTCTTCATAAACACCGATTGAAATTGGATGACCACCTGGATGACGCGATTTGCTTCAGGAGTGCCTTCGGGCGGAAGCACATCGGCATCGTGCAACATCGCGAGGACGGCCATCGATGCTCCAATTGGTCCAGATGGAGTGGCCGCACGACCAGCTACTTGGGCCCAGACTGGACTGCCAGATCCCATAATCAGGCCAGCAAGAAGAACACAGACAGGCAGGTGGCCAGGCAACATGATGGGCGAGGCACGTTCAAGCACACTCGATCTCAGGGAGTGGAAAGGGGTAGGCATGGGAGGGATTATACAGAAGGGGAGAAGAGGGTGCTAGCCCGCATGATTCATGACGGTTCGCCGCGAAATCGCTGGCCGCGGCGTAAGACTGTCGATTGCTGCAGACGCGCTCATAAGCAATAGTAGGCTATCGTTCGGGTTGGTGTGATGACAACAGGGGAAATGGAACCATATTCCTGCTGTCTCCTGCTGTTTCGATTGCAACGACTCAACAGGGTTCCTATAATCCACCAGCCCCGTTCATTGCACCGGAGATACCCATGCTCGCAAAAGTTCTGAGTGCTGCTCTCGTCGGTATCGATGCGCATTTGATCGACGTGGAAGTCGATATTGCCGGAGGGCTTCCACAATTTTCAGTCGTGGGTCTCCCCGATGCCACGGTGCGGGAGAGCCGCGACCGCGTCCGCTCCGCGCTCAAGAATACGGGTTTCCATTTTCCGGCAAAGAAAATTACCGTGAACCTCGCTCCTGCTGGAATCAAGAAGGAAGGGTCCGGGCTCGACCTGGCCATTGCCATTGGGATTCTCGTCGCGGAAGAAGTCATTCCGCCCCAGAATGTACAAGGCCGCGTCTGTGTCGGCGAACTCTCGCTGGATGGGAATATCAAGCCTATTACCGGCGCCTTATCCATTGGGATCGCCTGTCGGTCCAACTATAGTCTGCTCTTGCCGGCTGAGAACAGCCAAGAGGCGTCCATGGTGCAAGGTGTGACGGCGTATCCACTCCATACGCTCCCTGAGGCCGTGGCATTTCTCAATGGCACGGTTTTACTGAATCCGGCGTACGCCGACCGGGACCGGTTCTTTACCACACGCCCGGTGGAGGATGAGGACTATGGGGATGTGAAGGGACAAGACCATGCGAAGCGCGCGCTGGAGATCGCTGCCGCTGGAGGCCACAATCTTTTGATGGTGGGACCGCCCGGATCGGGCAAGACCATGTTGGCCAAACGTCTCCCAACGATTTTGCCCCTTATGGAGCCGGAAGAAGCGATTGAAACGACCCGTGTCCATAGCATCGCCGGACAATTACCGGCCAATCATCCGCTGCTGACGGTCCGTCCCTTTCGCGCTCCACATCATAGTATTTCCGATGCCGGCCTCATCGGAGGGGGAACAATTCCTCGACCTGGAGAAGTGTCCTTGGCGCACAATGGCGTGTTGTTCCTGGACGAGTCCCCGGAATTTCGTCGGCCCGTTCTGGACGGATTGCGGCAGCCCTTAGAAGACGGCCATGTGACCCTGACCAGGGCCAGTGGCTCGCTCTGCTACCCTGCGCGATTCATGTTGATCGCCGCGATGAATCCCTGTCCCTGCGGATACTATGGGGATCGCACGCGTGAATGCGTCTGTACTCCGTACCAAATCCGCCGCTATCGAGCAAAATTGTCGGGGCCACTGCAAGACAGACTCGACATTCACATCGAGGTTCCACCGGTCTCCGTGCGAGACTTGCACGATCACGGCCCTATGCCGGAAAGTTCCGCCACGATTCGATCTCGCGTCCTGGCGGCGCGTGACCGGCAGCTCCATCGGTATCGTCACGACGGGATTCACACGAATGCCCAGTTGAAGCCGCGGCTCCTGAAGCGGTACTGTGGCTTGGAGACTTCGGCTCAAGAGCTCCTAGGACAGGCGTTGACCAAACTCGGATTGTCTGCTCGGGCTCATGGGCGCATTGTGCGTGTGGCGAGAACCATTGCCGATCTTGCGGGCTCTGATACGATTGAGCCGCTGCATGTGGCGGAAGCGATTCAATATCGCAGTCTCGACCGTCGAATGGAGTTTTGAGGATCCCTTGTGTGGCCCTCCTTGAAAGTCTTTCTCTGGTGGTTCATTGTCGGCGCCACCATGGCGTTGGCCGTGATCATGCTGCAAGGCGGCATTCGGGAGGCTATGCAAACGCAGGGGTCCGTGTGGGGACTCAAATTAGTCGAGCTGTTCACGACCATTCTGGGAGGGGGACTACTCGGCGGCTGTATTGCATTGATTCTGGATCGTATCAAGAAGTCATAAGGACATAGTTCTCACATCGTCGTGCAATGAGGCCATATATGGACGTGGAAGTGGGTTCGAACCTGTACCGCAACACCGACGGCATGATTGAAATCGAGGGCGTTCCGCAGATTCAACTGGCGCTGAAACCGACAACGGGCGACTTACTCGTGACCTTTGCGTTGTTCGACGCAGGCGGGAAAGTGACGGCAAAACTCATCGATAGCACCCTGATGATCAACGAACGATGCGCGTACGAAGTGACTAAGACTCCGAAGAGTCTGCGGCTCATACATCTGGCCTCGGGAACCGTCATTTTACAGATGGATATAACGGCGCCCGGCGTGGTGGCCTTTACAAT
>JAYTTD010000029.1:0-9102 GCA_043745235.1 Nitrospira sp.
GTGGTGCAGGGCGGCAGCACCATCACGCAGCAACTGGCGAAGAATTTGTTTTACTCGCCGCAGCGGACGATGGGACGAAAATTCAAGGAGGCCCTGGCGGCGTTGGTGCTGGAGGTGAAGTATACGAAACAGAACATCCTGCAAAGCTATCTGAACGAAATCTATCTCGGGCAGGCGGGATTCGTCTCAATCTACGGGGTGAGTGAGGCAGCCCATCGCTATTTTGGCAAAACCCTTCAGGAATTGACGGTCGAAGAGGTCGCGATGGTTGCAGGCCTGATCAAGGGGCCCAATAGCTATGCGCCGATGAAACATCCTGAACTGGCGAAGCAGCGGCGCGATGTCGTATTGCGGCGGCTGCGGGAAACAGGTCTCCTGACGGAAGAGGCTTGGAAGCGCGCCGTCAATGAACCGGTGCGTGTGACTCCGTCAGAGGATATCCTGACCGATGCGCCCTACTTCGTCGATGCCGTGCTTCGGGAGGTGGAGGAGGCCGGCGTGGTTCCCATACCGGAGGGCTCGAGGATCGATAGCACGCTCGATCCGATGCTTCAGCAGGCGGCCACCGAATCGCTGGAGAAGGGCCTGGCCAAGTTAGAGGCGACGTATCCCCATCTCAATAAGTTGCTGGAACCGATGCAAGGGGCGGTGGTAGTGCTTGATCCCAAGACCGGGTCTGTGCTGGCGTTGGTCGGAGGGCGGGACTACCGGCGGAGTCAATTCAACCGTGCCATTCAGGCGCGGCGGCAACCGGGCTCGCTCTTCAAACCCTTCGTCTATCTTGCGGCGCTGGAAGCGGCTCGTGATGGGCAAGCCGGCCAGTTGACTGCCGCGAGTTTGTTGGTGGACGAGCCGGTGACCTTTGAGTCGGGGACCGGCCCCTGGTCTCCGCAGAACTACGACAAACAATTTCACGGGCCTATCACCGTGCGGAGCGCATTGGAACAGTCGCGCAATGTGCCGGCGGTGCAGGCGGCCAAGATTGTGGGGACCAAGCCGATCGTGCAGTTGCTGCACCGTCTTGGCGTGACGAGTGCGATCGGCGATGATCTTTCATCGGTCGCCTTGGGCAGTTCGTCGGTATCGTTGATGGAGATCACGGCGGCGTATGGAGCGATCGCCAACGGAGGGATTGCGGTCAAGCCGACTGTCGTGCGATCGACTCGGGATCGGCAGGGAGACATTGTGTGGAATACCGTACCGGATCGGCAACAAGCGACATCGCCTCAAGGGGCCTATGTGTTGACGTCGCTCCTCGAAGGTGTCATCCAGCGGGGCACGGCGAGTAAAGCCAAAGCTCTTGGACTCCAAGGCACGGTGGCAGGGAAAACCGGTACCACCGACGGCTATCGTGACGCCTGGTTTGTCGGCTACACCTCCGATGTGGTGATCGGAGTCTGGGTGGGGTTCGACGATGAACGATCTCTGCGTCTCACGGGATCGCAGGCGGCCTTACCGATTTGGATGGATCTCGCGCGTCGGGTCATCCCGCCCAATGTCCACGCATTCGTGATGCCGACCGGTGTGGTCACCCGCGACATCGATCCGAAGACCGGGCAGTTGGCCACGTCTCAGTGTCCTGAGCAGGTATCGGAGGTGTTCATCGAGGGCACGGAGCCAAGCGTGTACTGTGAGGTGCATGGAGGGGGAATATGGGAACGCCTCAGGCATACTTTTGGATTCTCCTAGGACTCGCTGATCGGAATAGTGTAAGCTGGCGTCAATGTTCGGGAGTGAAGGAGGGATGACGCATGAGGAACAATAGCTTTGCTGCAGATGACAACATTACTCTCTTAGCCAAAGGGGTGTTGTTGAGAGGCGAGATCCATGTTGAAGGGACGGTGCGAATCGATGGCCGCCTCGACGGCGACATTCAGACCAAGGGGCAAGTTATCATTGGCGAAGATGGACTGGTGCAGGGAACGATTACGGCCGGTACGGTGATCAGCAGTGGTCGTATCAAGGCGAAGGTGATGGCAGCAGAGCGGGTTCAGTTGATGAAGACGGCGACGCTCATTGGAGAAGTCCTGACGCCGGTGCTCATCATGGAAGAAGGTGCCAAGCTCCAAGGTGTGGCGGACATGGGGGTGGCTGCCTGGACCGACGATCTTCCGAAGTTGCCGGGCAGCGTGAGCGATCTCTCTGCACACCGGGCCAAGCAGGTCGTGGTGCTTGATAAAGAGTCTAGCTGAGATACGCGCCGATAGGTTTGCCGGTTCTCTCCAGTCCGCATCCAATCCATGACGAAGCCGCAGCTCTTCACCGCCGTGTTCTTTGCCCTCCTTCTGTTGCTCCTGTATCAGATCGCCCTGATGTTTCGGCCGTTTCTCTTCCCCGTGCTCTGGGCCGCGCTCCTTGCCCATCTCACGTTTCCCCTCCATGTACGGTTCACGGCGCTCATGCGTGGCAGGGAGGTTGTGTCGGCCTCCTGTCTGACCCTCTTGGTTCTGGCGCTCGTGGTGGTTCCGATTTCGATGATGGGGGTCCTACTGGCACACGAAGCCAGTACGGCCGAACAGACCATTCGCGAGTGGGTCTCAAGCGGAGCACTCCATACTCTGCCGCAGCAATTGGGCACGTGGCCTGTCATCGGAGGACTCCTTCAGCGAGTGAGTCGCAGCGTGCTATTGACACCTGATTCTCTGGAACAGGGGCTTCTTTCCGCCGCGACGTTCCTGAGCCGGTTCTTTCTCGATCAGGTCGGCGATCTGTTGAAGAATGCTTTTCTGCTGGTGACGGACTTCTTTCTCATGCTCTTTGCGCTGTTTTTTCTCTTTAAGGATGGAAAGCAATGGTTGGTGTCGCTTCAGGAAGTGATTCCACTGGACGCGTCCCATAAGCAGCGGATTGTCGATCGCATGGATCAGACCATTCGTGCCGTGGTGAAGGGGATAGGCGTGACCGCCATCGTGCAAGGTCTCCTGGCAGGGCTGGCCTATGTGGTTCTCGGAGTGCCCTTTCCGGTCGTACTGACGGCGATGACGGTGATCCTGGCGCCGCTTCCATTCGGCGGGACAGCATTGGTGTGGGGTCCGGTCGTGCTCTACTTTTTTTTGGTCGGTCCGCTGTGGAAAGCGCTGGTCATGTTGGGCTGGGGCATCGGCGTGGTGTCGATGATCGATCAGTTTCTTCGACCCTGGTTGATCGGACAGGCGGTCCAAATTCCCGTGTTCTTCCTCGTGTTCAGCGTACTCGGCGGGCTGGCACTCTACGGCCTCATCGGGCTCTTCGTCGGGCCTGTTCTGGTGAGTCTGTTGATGACTACCATCCAGATCTATCGGGAGGAATATCAGAACACTGAAACAGGTACTCCTGCCACACCATCCTAGCAGGATGAAGATCGTTATTTGGTTTGTTTGGTTTGTCTCGTTTGTTTGGTTGAACCAGACTAACAAGATGAACTAAACAAACCAGATGAACCAGATCAACCTGTCCCGCCTGTCGCACCTCACACGTCATTCCAGCGGAATGGTAATGGCGATTCCGCCCATCACATCGTTGAGCTTAAAGTCCCGTTTCGGGCTAAGCAGATGACTGTTGTGGCAGTCGACACAGGCCGGTGAAACGGCGAGGTCTGGATAGATTGCCTGAAAGTATTGTTTGCGCCCACTGGTCACAATTCCTGTGACCGGCACGCCGGGATTCTTCCGGAGAGACTCCAAGGCGTTGCGTTCCAGATCGCTCACCGGAGCGTTGCGCCGGTAAATAGGCCAGAGACCGATCAGCCGGTACCGGATCTCGCTTCCGTTCTCGGCTGCCAGCTTGCCTGAATGCTGGAGGAACTGCGCCGGCAACATGAGGGCGTTCTCCTGCTCCCAATGTTCAGATGCCGTGGTGACGCCTTTCGCCTGGAGTCGATTGACGATTTCCGTCGTGTACAGTATGCGATCGGCCTTGATGACGTCATAGATATAGGCCGCTACTTTCTCCGGCGGGATGCCGGACGATCCAGATCGCTCCTTTGCAGAAAGGGCAGAGGGCCCCCACCACAGGCCGGAGATGAGGAGGGTGAGGGCTAAGGCGTAGAGCGTGTTTACTCGGTGCATGAAGCCTCCTATGTGAGTGGCAGGGGAGGAATCACCGGGAGAGTTACGATGCACGAGGTGCCGCTCCCCCCCTGGCTCTCAATTCTGATGTCCCCTCCAAATTTCTTGATGATCCGGCGCGCGACAGTCAGGCCGAGTCCTGATCCTTCGCCCTGTCCCTTTGTGGTAAAGAACGGGTCGAAAACTTTTGACAGATACTGTTTCGGAATGCCGGGGCCTGAGTCCGTGATCGTGGTTACGACCGACGTATCGGTCAGGGACGTCGAGAGACGCAAGGTGCCCCGGCATTTCATCGCCTGAACGGCATTCATTAACAAGTTCATAAACGCCTGTCTGAGTTGGTCGGGGAGGGCCAACACACATGTGTCTCCTGCGTACGCTCTCTGGATCGCGAGTCCTGAGGTGTTCATGCTGCCTGTGAGTGCCGCGACGGCCTGATCGAGTTCCCGTTCGAGGTGAACCGGTTGCCGTTGGTCCGATGTCTCGCGGGCTGTGACACCGGTGAAATCGCGAATAATCATGGCCATTCGACGACCATGCTGGACAATATCACGGGCATAGGATCTGATGAGGTCTAGGTCGGCTTCTTCTCCGATGGCTTCTCCCAGTCCAAGAATTCCGAAGAGCGGATTGTTCAACTCATGGCCGATTCCGGCGGTGAGGGTCCCAAGGCTGCCTGATTTCTCGGCTTGGATGAGCTGGTCTTGGAGGCGGCTGTCGTCAGTCGTGTCCCTGAAGACAAGACCGATCCGATCCTCTCCCTGGTTTCTTCCCGCCATGTGGAACCATTCATAGTGATACCGTCGGGGACCAATCTGAATCTCCTGCCGATTGCTTGACTCAGTCGTTCCCATCGCGGGGGCCAATGGATCACGAGCACTGTTGACGACAGAGGTATACTCTGTCTCAGACGCTGTCCCGATATTGTCTCCGTTCCGCGCACGTCTGAACTCTTTTCGCAGGCGCTCTCGTAGCACGGCATCGACGGGGAGTATTTCGAACAACGGGATCGATTGGGTTGAATCAAGTTTAGTTTGAAAGGAGTCGCGTCCGACCCGGTTGATGTATTGCACCTGTTCGTCTTGATTGACCATGATGATCGGGGTTGGGACTGCATCCAGAATCTCGTCGGTCGAGTGAATCAGGGACTCTACCTGTTGCGTTTTGATGGCCACTTGATCGGTCAGGCCTGCAAAGGCCGCTTCCAATTGGCGATTCATTCGATTGAATTCGTCGGCCAGATCCTGGATCTCATCGCCGGTCTGAATGTCGATGGGCTGCCGAAGTTCACCGCGCCCGATCAATTGTGCCGCCGCCTGTAGCCGGCGCACTGGCGTGACAATACGATTGGCGGCAAGGTAGCCGAGTGACGTCATCAATCCGACGGCGATGACACTGAATACGGCCATCCAGGTGAGGAAGTGACGAATCGGGGCAAAGAGCTCGTCTGAGGCTTGCCACACAAAGGTGTGCCAGGAGCCTTTACCTCGATCACTGTTGGTGGCTCGGCTGGTTTCCGGCATCGGGGCGAATCCAATAATCGAGGTCGATTGTCCGCCGTGGCCATCGCTCGGCGCACTGACCCAGCCGGGCTCAAGCGGCGTGACGAGAGGAATGAGCTGTGCATCGGAAAGTGCAACACCGGTCGGCAGAATGGGGCAGCTCATGACGATGCCGCGATGGTCGATCAGCATCACATGGCCGGTTTTCCCGAATCGAATGGGCGAGATCGAGGGCGAGATTAACTCTTTGGCGTCGATCACGCGATGGAGCACGCCGACGACTCCGTATCGGATGCGATCCATGATGGGTAGCGAGATGCTGATGACATAACTCTGGGCACGTTCGTCGAAGTGCACGTCTTCGATGAAGAGCTGGCCGACCCCGCGATGGAAGGCGCCTTTCCACCAGGTCGTGTCGTTATTGGCAAAGGGCGGCAGCGTGGTCGATGCGGCCACCAGGTTGCCCTCAATGTCAGTGATGTACAGCATCTTGGTGGCAGACCGGACCACTTGCGGTATCAGTTGATCGGCCTCGCTTTTGGCTCCCGAGAGATATTCCTGAATGAGGCCGGCCATGTTGTTTCCCGTGATGGCCTGGACTGATGCGGGGTCTTTAGCCTCCCAGCCTTCTTTGAGCCGGTCTACCACTCGACGACGCGCATCGTCCGTCATGTCTAGGAGGGCATCGCGCCGGTGCTCAAGTTCGAGGATAATCGAAGGGTCTGCCGCAATCCGTGCTGTTCGACCGACTTCATCTGACATCAAGAGATCAACTTTTCGTGCCGTCTCCTCGGCAAGGGCCTTGAAGCTTTCGCCGCTGACGACCTGGATTTCGCGGGAGCCTTGCCAAAAGGCGAGACCGAGACCCACCATGAGGGGGAACAGCCCCACGAGCAACATGGACAGAATCAGTTTGAGTTGGAGCCCCCACCTCGTGCCAGAGTGAGACGGGGGAGGTGCGGGATTCATGACACATCTCCTTCTCCGGCCAGCCCGCTGTTGGGAAAGGTCAAGGTAAAGGTCGTTCCTTTCTCAGTCTGACTGTCGACAGCAATCGAGCCGTGCATTTTATTGACGATGGTTTTGACATTATAGAGTCCCAGCCCCGTGCCTTTATCGGGAGCCTTCGTCGTGAAAAATGGCTCGAAAATCTCGGGGATTTTGTCCGGAGCGATGCCGCATCCGGTATCGGAAATTCGGACGCCGACTTCTCCGTCAAGGATGGTGGTTTCGAGCGTCAGTGTGCCACCGGCCTGTTCCATGGCATGGACCGCATTGGTGATGAGGTTGACGAGGACGTGCAGTAACTCGTCCGGATTGCCATTGACGGCGGCGCCGGGCTGGTAATGTTTGACCATCTCAATATCGTGAAAACTCGACGCATAGCGTGCGATTTTCAGCGCCTCATCCAGCTTGCCGTTGACAGATACCAGCACATCCTCGTGGGGGGATGCGCGCCGTGAGTAGCGGGTGAGGTCCCGACAGATGGCGCTCGTCCGTTTAACGGCTTCAACAATGTCACGGGCTTGTTCGTGAACGGCGGTCAGGTCGCGCTCCTCTGCAAGGTTCTCCGCTAGGCCCAAGATGAGTTGCAGGGGGTTGTTGATATCATGCGCGATTCCCGCAGCAAATGAGCCGATTCCCGCAAGCTTTTCTGACTGGAGAAGTTCCGCTTCGAGCTTGGATTCATGCTGGACCAGTTCCCACAGCAGTCGGGAGGATGATCCGCTGAGAATGTCCACGGTAGGAGGTCTGTAGGCACGCAGATAGGTGTCCATCTCCGGGTCGCCCGTGACATCCATAATCAGGCTCGCCCCATGGTTGCTGATCAGGTCCGGCACATTGGTGGTCACGGGGATTCGGAGTTCACGCGCGCGTTGCAGTCCTGGTGCCGCAGGGTCGCGGTCTGCGATGCCGACGATCTCAATCGACGGGATGTGGTGCAGCAGATCTAACAGCGCGTGACCGCCGCGACCTGCCCCCAGAATGGCGATCTTGGTAGGGTCAGAGCGTTCCACTCAGGCGGTCTCCCTGTGGCAGCGTTGTGCCTCTCTGTGCCCAGGAGAGCAATGAGGGGAATGACTCTCCTGGGCACAGCGGGGATGGAGGCCTATTGTCACAGCCGTGCAAGTTCCCGTTGTTCCATGGCCCGCGCGACGGCTGCTCTCAATCTCTCTCCTTCGACCGGCTTGACGAGATAATCCACGACGCCTTGCCGGAGGAAGGATGTCGCCATCTCGGTATCCGGGAAGCCTGTCAGCACGATAAGCGGGACGCGAGGGTAGTGGCTCCGGAAGTAGGAGACGGCTTCCGCTCCATTGATTTTTGGCATACGAATGTCGCAGATCACGACGTCGAGGATGAGCCGGTTTTCTCCGGAATTGATGACTTCGATCGCCTTCTCACCGTTTTCCGCTTCAAGGACTTCATAGCCGGCCTTCTGCAGCGTCATCTTCACGACTTTGCGAATATCGGGCTCGTCGTCTACCACGAGCACTCGTCCCTCGCAGGCCTCTCCTTCGATAAAGGACCCGGATTTAAACTCACTCATGGCGCCCTCCTTGGTTGATAGGTCATGAAGTTGAATGATGATCGGCTCACCTGTTCATGTCCCACCTGAAACGCAATGCGCATGCCAGCATGGCCATGCGGGAACGGTTCAGATTCCCGTGCAAAGAGGGTCGTATGGGAAATTGGTGCAGGCCGGCGTGGTTGATATCCACCAGCATATGCTGAAATCCACCACCAGCACCTGGTCTGTCTGGTTGTCTTGTTGATCTGGTTTGTTTTGTTTATCTGGTGAGGTTCGCGCAACCAAATAAACCAGACAAACCAAACAAACAAGAGAAACCAGCCGGCCGCTCCGAATTGCCTTTCAGCCTGACGCTGAGGTACTCTGATACCCATAGAATTGGAGAGGTCATGATTACACCTGATGTTCTGACGGAATATGTGCGCCGGATGATGCCGGATGCTGCGGTCACGGTTTTGGACCGGACCGGCACGATGAATCATCTCAAAGTGGTGGTAATCTCAGCAGCATTCGCAGGGAAGAATCTGCTGGATCGGCATCGTCTGGTCTATCAAGCATTGGATGTCCCGATGAAAGATGGGCGGATTCATGCGCTCGAAATCACAGCTCAAACAACCGATGAAGCTTAGGAGGCCAACCCATGGCAGATCCCGTTAAAATGACAGATCCCATTCAAGAGGAAATTAACAAGGAAGTCGCCACGCACAAGATTTTGATCTACGGTAAGGGCACCAAATCGATGCCGATGTGCGGGTTCACGAGAGAGACGATTCAATTTTTCGACAAGTACGGATATCCGTTTGAACTCGTCGACGTCTTGTCTCAACCGGCCAAGCGAGAGGCACTTGCCAAAATGACCAACTGGCCGACGCTTCCCAAGGTGTTCATCGACGGGCAGTTTTACGGCGACACCGATATCCTCGATCCGATGGCGGCCAAAGGCGAGATAGAACCGCTGCTGAAAAAAGCGTTCGGGAAGTAAGAGTAAGAAAGATTCGGAGAGACGAGGGCGACGGTTATG
>JAYTTD010000030.1:0-8898 GCA_043745235.1 Nitrospira sp.
TTTTCGATAAAATGAAATACTCGCCCGATATTCCTGAATCGCGGCGGCCAGAGCCTGGCTGCCGCGAGGGATATTCGCATCCAGAGCATCTTCAATCGCAGAATCATCGATTTCCACATCATAGCGATCTTGCACGTTCGTTCGGACAGGCCCCTGCGTCACCTCCCGCGGCATGAAAATCTCTTTCCAGACTTCTTTCTCGACCAGACACACATCTCTGAATCGCTCATAGAGCAGCGTCAGCTTCTCTTGATCCGTGACTTTAATGCGCTCTCCCATCCTATTCATCCTTTCCGTTTCAAGACTGAGGCCATCGCGACGACATTCGCTGCCGCGTGGTATCTGTTATAGGGCGTTGGCCTCATTCACGTGTGATCCTTAGGAGCCTACTTGTGTGGGCTCACGCCGGCAGGAGCAGCATCCTCGACAATGGTGAACCGCATAGTGCCCACTTGATTGCCCGCATGAAAAGACTGTTGCCCAAGCGGCGTAATGAACAGTTTTACGAGATAGGTCCCGACGTCCCAGGCGTCTCCGGGCTTCTTGAGTTCCAGGAATCCAAAGCGTTCATGTCCCGGCACCTCCAAGGTGTCTTTGCCGAGCGGCATGGATGAGAGGACACCCTTCTCTCCTTCCAGAAACCATTGCGCGCTGAACTGGGTTGGATCTTCCAGCGGGGCTGACTCGAACACAATATAGATCGCAGGAATATCCCGATGAAACACTGATCCAGGCTCGACGGGTTTGAGCCGAGGATCTTGCGTATACCAGCCTTTTCGCCCGAATGTATCCCATTCGATGTCATACCCTTTGGCCATCTTGATCCAGGTAAAAAGGGATTGCGGGATACCCTTTTTCTGTTCGTCGAACGACGGGCTTTGCGTGGGATCGGCTTCGGTTGTTGCTTGCTCCTTCGGCGCGAACAGATCCCGCGCCTCGACATCCTGCCAGACACACACGACAACACTCAGGCTGGCAAACACGCCTGCCAGGAGCTGCTTCCCTATACTTCTGGTCTCTATCATCGGAGCCATCATCATTGCTGTGTACTTGTATCGTCATGGTATCGAGAGATCAGCAAGGGGTCAATCACCGACTGATCACGGGGCTCATCTAATTATGTGTCAACCCCGCTGTCTGTGCTACGCTCAAACGGAGTTTCCCTTTAGGAGAGGATTGTGTGCATCTGATACCGTCCGAAGATCTGCAAGAGACTGCGCCAAGCAGCTCCCGGGCACAGCGTGCAGGCGAGCGAGGTCTTCACTACGGCCTCCGAGATGGCGCATGCCAGGCTGTTACGCAAGGAAGCGGGGAGCAATACCTCTCTGCCTTCGCCCTGCTCCTCCACGCAAGCCCGTTCCAATTGAGCGTGTTGTCGGCATTACCCCAGCTCATCGGAACAGGGGCGCAACTCGCTTCCGTCAAGTTATTACGGTGGTTCCCTAATCGCAAAGCCCTCATCTCTGCCGGTACCGTTGGGCAAGCCTTTGCCTGGATTCCCATCGTGCTCCTGCCTCTGCTGCTTCCGCAGTGGGGTCCCTGGCTCGTCGTGTGCGGGGCGGCCGCGTATTTTGCTTGTGCCCACTTCACCGCGCCGGCTTGGAATAGCTTAATTGCCGATTGGCTCGACCAGCATGAACGGGGAGCCTATTTCGCGCGCCGGGCCCAAATCATTGCCAGCCTCAGCTTTTTTGCGCTCTGCGGAGCTGGGTGGGTACTGAGCCTCTGGCAAGATTCCACTACCGCCTGGTGGGGATTTGTGATGATCTTCACCTTGGCCGGAAGCGCTCGCATCCTCTCGGCTGTAGCCTTGTCATCGGTTCAAGATGTGCATCCGACCGCCCAATTGGAGGCGCAGCAAGGATTTCGTGAATTTTTCCGTCAGAACACGACGAAAGATTTTCGTCGATTCCTGCTTTTCGCGGGGCTCATGCATGCGTCCGTGTTAATTGCCGGCCCATTTTTCGTCCTCTACATGTTGGAGGATCTCCATCTGTCCTACCTCGGCTACGGAGGATGGCTGGCTGCTGGCCTTCTCGGTCAACTTCTCACTCTGCGGGCTTGGGGCCAATTCGGGGACCGTTTCGGCAACAAAGCCTTGTTGTCCATCACCGGCTTCACGGTGCCGATCTTGCCGATGCTGTACCTTGTGAGTACGAATCTAGGCTTTCTCCTGGCAGTCATTTTTCTTTGGCGGTGTCATTTGGGCGGGCTTGGCATTGGGACTGCAAAACTATGTGTTCGATTCGGTCAGGCCGGAGGACCGCGCGAAAGCCATCGCGTTGTACAGCACGATCAACGCAGTAGGATGGTCGGTGGGAGCCTTGCTTGGGAGCTGGTTGGTCGAGCACCTTCCCGCACGCATTGAGTGGGCAGGAATCATCATCCAGCCCGTATCCAATTTGCCGTTTGTCTTCTTTCTCTCAGGCGTCTTACGGCTGCTGGTCTCGTCCAGCCTTCTTGGCACCTTCCATGAAGCGCGCCAAGTGGAGCGCGCACCTCGGCAACAACTGCTCTGGGAATTGCCGCTTGTGAAACCCGTTTTCCAGTTTGTAGTCTGGGCCCTACCCAAATCGAATCCGTAGGGCTTCGCGTCCCTAACGTGGCACAGGTGGCTGAGCAGGTCGCTCTTGTTCTTCTTGTTTGAGCTTCTCGAATGCGCGATCTGCATAGCCACGCACTTGTTCTGTGGTCGGTGGTGGCGGGCTCTTCGGTGCATCGCTGGCGCAGGCTCCGACGACCGAGCATACCACCATGCTGCACAGGCCCAGGACGAAGATTCGCTGATACTTCTTTACGATCGGATTATCGCATGACATAGCTTGCCTCCACTTCGATGCCATCCGTATGAGTACTCGTATTCATTCGCCAGCCGGAGTAGCGCAATGGCCTGCTGCCTCTCTCGCCCAAGCGGCTCTCAACCCCGTCGCCGACAGGCACATCTTACCCTCCTTAATCACCAGAACACCACCGCTCCTGCTGCGTGTTGACTCAGTACGAGGGATACGTCATTGACTGGGTTCTGACGACGAGGTATTGTGACCAAGCACTGTCTGAACTCCCTGGAGGCTCCATGTCGCTACACGACCGTCTGACCGAAGATCTGAAGCTAGCCATGAAGGCCCGCGACCAATTGCGAATGGACGTGATTCGGATGATCAAGGCCGCTGTGATGAATAAGGAAATGGAGATCAAGAAGGACCTCGACGATGCCGAAATGAGCCGTGTGATGACGACTATGATCAAGCAACGCCGGGAATCGGTCGAACTATTTGAAAAAGGTCACCGAGCAGAACTCGCCGCAAAAGAACGGCAGGAAATCACCATTCTCGAATCCTATCTCCCTCAAGCCCTCTCTCCCGAACAGCTCTCCATCGTTGTGGACGCGGCCATTCAGGAAACTGGCGCTCGATCTCTGAAGGAGATGGGCGCGGTGATGAAAGCCGTGATGGTCCGTGTGGCTGGCCAACCAGTAGACGGTAAACAGATCAGCGACCTCGTCCGCGCCAAGCTCCAGTAGCCCCATCGGCACCTGCTATACTGAAAGGTGACTGCTCGCACACCATGTGCGAGCGCCTGACAGGAATCGGCATGGGCATTCTTATCGTCGACGACTCTCCAGACCAACAGGTACTTCTTCGCGCAATCCTTGGGAAGGCCGGCCATACGGATCTCCTGAGCGCGAACTCGGCAAAGGCTGCGTTTCCCATGCTTGATATGGACGGGCATGAGCCTCCCACCCAGATCGACTTGATTCTGATGGACGTCCTCATGCCGGAGCTGGATGGGGTCGAAGCCTGTCGCCAGATCAAGAGCCGCCCACATCTTTGCGATATTCCCATCATCATGGTTACGGCGAAAAGCGATCTCTCTAATCTCGAAGCCGCTTTTGCAGCGGGAGCGAATGATTACATCACCAAACCAGTGAACAGCGTGGAACTCCTGGCGCGCGCTACCTCCGCGCTGGCGCTGAAAAAGGAAATGGACTGCCGCAAAGCGCGCGAAGGGGATCTCCGTCGAAGCAATGATGAGCTGCAAAAAGCGCTGCGGGATGTCAAAGTCCTCAGAGGACTCATCCCCATCTGCGCATCCTGCAAAAAGATCCGCAATGATGGTGGATTTTGGCAACAGTTGGAGGAATACATCGGCGAACATTCGGAGGCCGAATTCAGCCACGGCATCTGTCAGCCGTGCGTCAAAAAGCTTTACCCTGGAGTTTACCAGGACTAGCTGCTACGATTTCTCAGGCTTGCCACTCGTATTCACCGGAGTCAGAACGCATGGGCATCTTGATCGTTGATGATTCGGCGGACGACCGCCTCTTGCTTCAGTCGATCCTCTCGGCTGCCGGCTACGACCAGCTACTGGTCGCCGACTCGGCCGCCGCCGCATTCCGTTTGCTGGGACTCGATGACGGGAAGCACGGGGCCGCCTCACGAGTCGACCTGATCCTCATGGACATCGTCATGCCGGAGATGAGCGGCATCGAAGCCTGCCGCCAGATTAAGGCGGTCGAACGATTCCGCGACACGCCCATCATGATGGTGACCGTGAAGACCGATCCCGTCGATCTCCAACTCGCCTTTGCCGCAGGCGCGCTCGACTACATCGGGAAACCCATCAACAAGATCGAGCTTTTGACTCGCGTCCGGTCCGTCCTGCGGCTGGTCCACGAAATCGACCGGCGGCGGGCCAGGGAGCAGGAGCTCCTTGAAGTCATGCGTCAACTCCAGGAAGCAAACCAGATGTTGCTGCGCCTGTCCTGTCTTGACGGTCTCACCGGCATTACCAACCGGCGTCAATTTGACGACTTCTTGGACCAGGAATGGCGCCGTGCTGTTCGCGAATTAACCCCGCTTTCTCTGATCATGCTCGACATCGATCGTTTTAAGTCTTACAACGATGCCCTCGGCCATACGTCAGGAGACGAATGCCTCCGGCAGGTTGCCGCCGCTATCTCAGGGGCCGTCAACAGACCAGGAGACCTTGTCGCTCGGTATGGCGGCGACGAATTCGTGGTCGTCCTTCCCGGTACCAGAACGGATGGAGCGGCACAGGTAGCGGAAACGCTTCGGCAGCGAATCGAGTCCCTCGGCATTACGCACTCAGACGGTGGCTGTACCACCATCAGCGTGGGCTTCGCCAGTACGATTCCCAGCCGGAACACCTCCCCCATCGATTTGATCAAGGCGGCGGATCAAGCTTTGTATCAAGCTAAACAGGACGGCCGCAATCGAGCCAAACAAGCCAGCACGCTCTCGCTCGTCCCTCACTCTCACGAAGACTAACCGTCCTGTCTTCGCTATGACCATGCCATGGCCTCGACGAGATGTGCTGACGGCAATCGGCGCGATGCTCACCGAGGTTTTCTCTGCACACGTGCTTTCATTCCCATTCCCGGACTCTCTACACGACGTGCATGCCATTGTCAGCGAGGGAGTGTGCTGCCATGGCTAAGAAAGCGTCACCGATTGGAGCGAATCGCGCGGCCAAAGGACAGTCACCGCCACCAGCTGTTCGTCGTTCATTGACTACACAACCCCAATATCTGTCGGGCACTTTCGAAAACATCACCAAGCACAAACAAGCAAAGGAAACACTGGAATTATTCCGAATGTTGCTCGATCAAGCAGACGACTCTATCGAGATCATTGACCCCGCCACTGGTCGCTTTTTAGACTCCAATGAGAAGGCCTTTTCCAGTCTCGGCTATACCCGTCAAGAACATCGGTCGCTGACCGTTCCTGATATTGATCCGATTGTCACGGCGCCGATCTTTGCGCAATACATGGCACAGATACGAGAAAGTGGACCGGTGACGCTGGAAACCGTCCATCGTCGGAAAGACGGCTCGACCTTTCCAGTTGAGGTGAATGCCCGCCTGATCCAGTTTGATCGAGAATACCTCCTGGCTATCGTCCGCGACATCACAGACCGTAAACAGATTGCCAGACAAGAGAATCTGCGTTTCAGCCTGCTCCAAGCGCATCAGGACGGACTGCTCGAACTGGCCCGGAGCGAGGCGATCAGCTCCGGAGACTTTCAACGAGCGTGTCAGGCCATCACAGAGATGGCGAGCGGTGTGCTGGCTGTTGAGCGTGTCAGCATCTGGCTGTTCCAGGAAGACCGCTCGGCCATCAAGCTGATAGATCTCTATGACAACTCGAACAAGACACACAGCGCAGGAGCCATCTTGCAGGCCAGCCAGTTCCCGGCTTACTTTCATGCATTGGAGCAGGAAGAGTATTCCATCGCTGCTCACGATGCCCATTACGATCCGCGCACCCGTGAGTTTTCATCAGTGTATCTCACCCCACTCGGGATCGGCGCAATGCTGGATGCGCCGATCAGACATAAGGGGAAAGTGGTGGGCGTGTTGTGTCATGAGTATCTGGGTACGCCAAGGACGTGGACCGTCGATGAAACGAACATTGCCGCTTCATTCGCCACAATGGCGACGCTTGCGATGGAAGCAATGCAACGCGGCGAGGCCGAACGGTCCTTGTGCCTTGCTAAGGAGAAAGCTGAAACTGCCAGCCGAGCGAAGAGCGAGTTTCTGGCCAGTGTCAGCCATGAGATTCGAACGCCCATGAATGCGATTATCGGGATGGCGGATCTGCTTTGGGAAACGGATCTGACCCCAGATCAACGGAAATACCTGCGCATTTTCCGTCGCGCAGGCGGAAATCTATTGAGTCTGATCAACGACATTCTCGACCTGTCGAAAGTCGAGGTCGGACATCTTGAGCTGGAATCAACCGACTTTGATTTGAGCGACTTGGTTGAAAAATCCATCGAGATTCTTGCTATGCGGGCCAATGAAAAGGGTCTCGAACTCGCCTGCCACCTTTCTCCTGACGTCCCTCGCGCCGTGATCGGAGATCCCAACCGACTCCACCAGATCCTCATCAACCTCATCAGCAATGCGATCAAATTCACCGACAGGGGGTCCGTCACAGTGCGGGTCATGCAGGATCCGGAACTCCCTACGCCCGGAGCCATTCGATTTTCTATCAGCGATACAGGGATCGGCATTCCGCCCGACAAGCTTGCTACCATTTTTGAAAGCTTTACGCAAGCCCACGTCTCCATGACACGCAAGTATGGGGGAACGGGTTTAGGCCTGACGATTTCAAGGCAATTAGCCAAGCTCATGAACGGACGAATCTGGGTGGAAAGTACCCTCGGAAAGGGCAGTAGGTTTCATTGCTGCGTGCAGCTTGCTGTGCAATCGGGCCCGACATCCATTCAGGACAATGCCCAGGTCAATCTTCAAGGAATCAGAACCCTCGTGGTTGATGACCATGCCACCAACCGGTTGATCCTTCGTGAAATCTTGGCCGCCTTGGGAGCACAGGTGACGGAAGCGGCATCCGGCTACGATGCCATCGAAGAATGGCAGCGAGCTTCTACGTCGGCACGACCCTTCGGGCTCATGCTTCTCGACTGTCGTATGCCGGGGATGGATGGGTTCCAGGTCGCCGAAGAGATCAGACGGGCCAACCCTCCTCAGGACCTGACGATTGTGATGCTGGCCTCTGACCATTGGGCCGACGACATCGCCCGCACCTACGACATGGGGCTGGGCGGCTATTTGATCAAACCCATCAGGAAATCGGACCTACTCCAGACCATCAGCATCGCCCTTGACCGTTCTAAGGGCATTCAGCACACCACTGGTTCAGCACCAGTGGCTCCTACACCTTCTAGCGAAGTCAGGGCACTCCGCATCTTATTGGTCGAAGATTCCCCGGACAATCAGGTACTGGTCCGTTCCTATTTGAAGGAGACTCCCTATCGCCTCGATATCGCGGATCACGGAGCCATCGCGTTGGAGCTATTCAAGAACGGCCACTACGATCTGATCCTGATGGACATGCAGATGCCGGTGATGGATGGCTATGAGGCCACACACGCGATCCGGGCCTGGGAGCGGGAGCATGACCTTCCCCCTACACAGGTAATTGCCTTGACCGCTCTGGCACTGAAAGAAGACGGGGTCAAGATTATTGAGGCTGGCTGTGATGCTCATATGACCAAGCCAATCAAGAAGCATACACTCCTGGAAGTCCTCCGGGCTTGTAAAGGACGGCGTACCTCATGACCACGGGACCAAACAGACAGGCCGAGAACCTGATCACCGTGTACATCGATCCAGGCCTTGAAGAAATCGTTCCAGGATTTCTAGAGAATCGTCGGCGTGATGTGCAGACGCTGGAAACAGCATTGCAACACAACGATCTCACTGCGATCCGCGTCATTGGTCACCGCATGAAGGGGGACGGAGGAGGCTACGGGTTCGACGCGATCAGTACGATAGGAGACGGCATGGAGCGAGCGGCGGCGCGAGAAGACCGGGACGCGATCCAACGATATACCGCCGAACTCATCGACTTTCTTGCCCGCGTCTCCGTGGTGTATCGGAGATAGACACTGGAAAGTTTCATCCGCCGGCATGAAATCCGATAAGCCGACGAAGAGCCTGCGGTACGCACGCGAACTACCCAAAACGCTTCTTCGTAAAGGCGTGCCACGATCCAGACGTGAGATATCGCTCGAACTCAACTGCACGCTGCTCATTTTGAAAGCAAAGATGTGTCACCAGGCTCCAAGGGTGATATTTGGACGTATGAGGCGACCCGCCGGCATTATGGGCTCGAAGCCGTGCTTCGAGATCGCTGGTGATGCCAGTGTAGCGTTGGTTCGGGGTTGAGAGACGTTGGAGAAGGTAGACGTATTTCATGGAGTCCCCCTTCGCTGAAACTTCGGGGGACAGCCTTCGCCCTAAAGCTGGCTTGCCAGCCGAAGCTTTAGCGAAGGCTGGTGGAGGGCAGGGGAGTTGAACCCCCGACCCCTACGTTGCGAACGTAGTGCTCTCCCAACTGAGCTAGCCCCCCA
>JAYTTD010000031.1:0-31811 GCA_043745235.1 Nitrospira sp.
ACAACCAGAATCCCCGCATCTTCACGTGGACCGCGTCCGTGGAGAGCATTTTGACCAAAGTCTCCAAATGTAAAGAAGCGTTGGACTCACTACACTAGGGTGTCTGCCAGCCACTTTGTGACTGCATCTTAGAAATATTCCTTTCTGCTCACTCGTTTCTCTGCTTCAAAGTAGCCTGGTTGATCCTGGCACGCGCGCGTCAAACGAGCCGCTTGTTTTACCGCTCGGTATGCGGAGGGAGGACCAGGTTGCCTCTCATTCTTCTCATCTGTTCTGTCTGCACCACGATCCGATGGTTTGATGTGCATGTTGGGTTTTGTAGTCACGTGGCGGCCTGTGATTTCGACGGATTATCATCGCAAGTCATTGATTACGTGATGATATACAATTATTTTCATGTGGCCTGTTTTCGTGAGATGGTTCATGCTAGTATCCCTCTGCTGCTTTCTTCTGGCTAGGGCTACTCACCTAGTGCAGAGAAAGTCGGGGAGGTGATGTGGCCATCACCTCCCCATTTTTTTGTTCTGCCTGCTACTCGTAGTGACCTCCACCTATTTGGTGTCCTCTTTTGGATTACTGAATTTGCATTTGGACAACACAGCTCGCGCCCTGGCTTCGAGGGCAGAACCAGTCTTGTCGTCGTCCAGCTAGATTCTCGATATTGGGACGTGGTCCCTCAAGTCGGTCGAGGGTAGGGTATAGGAAGTTCTTCAGGGGACAGGTCTGAATTGGTCAGCGACGTATGCGCGATGATTCGAGGACGAGGGATATCGAGGAGGAAGAAACGTGAGGAGGCGACGTGGCCGCCGCCTCCTCATGATGCGACTACTTCTTCTTCTTTGCAGGTTTCTTCGCTGCTGCTTTCTTCGTTGCCATTCGAGCTCCACCCCCCTTCGATTTCAAAATGTGATCTTGCTACACTTGGTATAGCAGAGTTTGTGTAACGAGGAAAGTGCTCTATCCTGGATTTCTTTGGTCGAGATGCAAGGACGCCACACAGGGATCGGGCGCACACATGATGGGCCCATGCGCCGACCAGTCTTCCTTAGCTGAGGGAAGACGCCTTGTGCAGGGACACTGGATGTCGACGCGTTTTCCATAAAGCCAGTGGTCCTACAAATTCACAAAGAAATTTACAAGGATCGCGTTGTTGATTTGATTGACGAGCTGATCTCTGCGAGTATTGATGATTTGCATTTGATAGCCTAAATCCATATTGAACTGTTTCATAAACTCGTAGTTAAAGCCGACAAAGAATCTGTTTTGGTCGAATCCTGCCTCAGGACCGAAACGTTGGCCGCTGGTCCCATTACTGATCCCATTCAAGTTGACGAAAATTTCATCGAACACCACGAAGGACGTATTTGGAATTATCTTGGGTAGCGGAATATCCACGCGCAACATCGTTCGAGCGCGAAAGGCCGTGCCTCCCGTATGGTCTATCCATCGTTCTTCCAGCCTGGAACGACTCATAATTTTTATGAATGGAAATGCTTCTAAGAATGGAAATGTGTCTTTGTACGACAGCTGCTGATACACGCGGTGTTCGTCGTTAAATTCAGCCTGATAGACTTGGTTATATGCGTATCCCTGCCACACAGACCAATGATCGTTCAGTTTGTACCCGATGGCCGTGCGTAGAATCAGTTGATTGAGATTCGATACGTCTTCCCCTAATCGCGGGTTTACCTCCGCGTATCCGATAAAAGACGTCGAGAGGGGAACGGTCAGAAAGACCGGCGCCCACAGACGGAAGTCATTCGACAGGGTCGAGCCGGCAGCGAGGACTTCCGACCCAGTCCCGGCCACTAGGATCCATGCCGCCACCCCGATCAATAGACGCGTGAGGCGTGAACACCATCCTTTTTCTTGACGTGAATCATTTTCTCTCATTTATTCTCCCCCCATGATTATTACGAACCGCACCCTTATAGCGAACTTTCTGACAGTATTCAACCTGGAACCCCGGGCAGCCTGAAGGGCTCCGAACGGCCAGATAAGAGCCACACACTGGTTGGCTGACGTACGGTCTATTTGATGTATTCGGTCTATCCGGCCCATCTGGTCCAGCGGATAAACCAGAGAGCCAAACGGGACGGCTGGCAGTCCGGATACAAGATCTATATCATGGTAGCTTCAGCGTTAAGAAGACCTTGCTTGGAGTTGGCTGATGAGGCAACCAGAGAGAAAGAAGACGGGACTGCTCACGGCATTTCTTGTTGAAGACCACCGGCGGCTTGATGGACTGCTGCAAACGGCTGTGGCTCGCCCCGGCACAGTCGATGACCACGCGTATGCCCAATTCCGTGCAGGACTTCTTTGGCATATTGGCATGGAAGAAAAGATTCTTTTACCTGCCGCCCAGCGACTGTGCGGCGGAGAACCACTTCCCCTGGCTGCCAAGCTTCGGCTTGATCATGGGGCTCTTGCCTCGCTACTTATGCCGACGCCGACGGCTGCGATTCTGGCCACAATCCAAGACATTCTGGTGGATCACAATGTGTTGGAGGAGGGAGCAAACGGGTTGTATGAAACCTGTGATGCTCTGGCGGGCTCGGAAGCCGAGCCAATCCTGGCCGCTCTCCGTGCCGCACCGGAAGTGAGGGTGATGCCCTACAACGACAGTTCCGCAGTAATGAATGCCATGGGCCGTGCGTTAGAGCGAGCGGGGTATCACCTTCGCAAGCAGAATCCGTAGCGAGCGAGAACGCTCGTCCTCTTTGAGGTGCCATGCGCGCAGCTCAGCGTCTCGGCAAACAGCTTCAGCGACTCCGAACTCGTCGTGGTATGACGCAAGAACAGCTTGCTGTACATGTGGGCTTATCGCGCACGTTCGTGACGCGGCTGGAGCTGGGACAATACGACCCGACGTTGAACACACTGGTGAGATTGGCGAAGACGCTACGGGTGTCGGTGACAGAATTACTTGGTGAAAGCATGAGCGCGAGTGTATGGTGGCAAGTCGGGGAGCAGCGTTTCCCGACACGCGAGGAAGCTGAGGATCACGCCCGTGCCACGGGGGAAATGTTTGTTGCCCGTTATCAGAACAAGCCGGACGGCCCCGTGCGTCGTCTCTTTCCTGTCCGCGAGAAAGATGCCACTGGGGACAAAAAGAAGAAATCGATGTCAGCGTCTGATCTCCGAGGGTGAATCCTGGCTACAATGTGAGGACTACCCTCTTTCTGCTAAGCTCGTCAATTAGAGACGATAGCCTAATACATCCTCTTCACGCACCAGCACCAACTCTTCATCATCGCCCTCGACTTCTCTGGCGGCATGTTTTTCATACAGGATATGCTCGCCTGGCTTGATGGTGGTCTTCACAAATGTCTTTTTCTTGACCTTCTCCTTGGAATCCTTGTCCTCGACAAGGCGACCAGCCCCCACGGCGAGAACCTCTCCTTCCTCTGGTTTCTCTTGCGCGGAGTCCGGAATGATAATCCCGCCGGCGCTCTTCCCGCTCGGCTCGCCTGCCCGGATTAATACCCAATCGTGCAATGGTTGTAGTTTCATCGGCGTAGATCCTTTCATTCACACAAGGAGTGTACAGGCGGTGTTCCCAAGACATCTTGGAAAGTTATGACAGCACGCGGCACCAGCTTAGCACGTCTGTCATTGAAGGAACAAAGAAATGCTCGGTCGTATTCCCTCCGGAGTATGCACCGCTACTTGCCTGACTAACAGGCCTGCGCTAGCCGCCACCACGAGGCCACTGCATGCCTGGTCACTAGACGCGAGGTCGGTCGGAAGAAAAGAGGGCCCAGCCTAGCCCTTTTGCTGCGTGCATAGTTTCTTTGACGCGAGAGGGGTGAAACAGACGGACAAGGTGGTCTATCTCGTCTGTCGTGTCTCTTTGGTCTATCTGGTTGGCAGAAGCAGACAATGAAAGGCACCAGAAAGACCGATCACGTCGCGTATTTCCTGCTTGTCGCATTCTGCGAACGCACGAGATCAATGAGCCACTCTCCCCAATTGAGGCAATAAGGCTACACCTTAGTTCTTTCTAGTCGTTCTGCCACAGCGTTCCAGTGTCTCTGCGTCACTGCCCTTTATGAGACAGCTCCAACCTCTGCGCGTACATCAGCGACTTCCTATGTCTTTTCCCTATTGCACCATGACGTATTCGCGTCTTGGCCATTCAGCACGGGTCTTGCTCTGCTGTACGGTCGGTAGGTTCTGGTTGACACATCGTGAGAGGAAACGAGCCATGAACGATATTGCCAAGAATGCCTCCAGTCACCTTCCACACCAATTCATCACACCTATGTCCAGGACCAGGGCAACCATAATGGGTTTGCTGCTCTCGCTACTGTTGCTGGGGGGAGCTGGTTTGGCTTCAGCTGAGCCAACTCCTACAGAATCTGTGAAGGGCACCATCGCCGACGTGGTCCGTATCCTCGACAACGCTGAGTTGAAGGAGCCTGGCCGCGCCGAGGAACGTCGCCGACAGATCGAGCATGTCGTCAGGGACCGCGTGAGCTATGAGGAAATGGCCAAGCGTGCGCTGGGTCAACCCTGGCCAGAACTGACTAATATTCAGCGGAAGGAATTTGTTGCCCTCTTCGTGCAGCTGCTTCGAGACACCTTTGCCGGCAGAATCGATGAATATACGGGCGAGCAGGTGCTCTACCTGTCTGAACAGCAAGAAGAGCAGTTTGCCGAAGTGAAAACGAAGCTCACGGGCGACAAGGCGGACACCCTTCTCGATTTTCGTTTGGCAAACCGGTTCGGCAATTGGCTTGTGTACGATGTGGTCATCGATGGTGCGAGTATCGTGGGCAATTACCACGCGCAGTTCACGAGCATCATCCGCGACCTCACCTACCCTGGTCTGGTCAAGAGGATGAAAGAGAAAACACTCGTAGTGAAGGCCTTTGAAACGACCATGGCTCCCTAAACGCTGGGACGCTGAGCCGGCCTATGGATGAAACAGCTCGTTCAGGGAGGCGAGAGCTCGCTCATCGACGAGTGGCATTCATTTCTTTGCGGACCAGTTCCTCGGCTTTCAGCCAGTCCTCCACGTCGTGCTCGGCCTGTCGTCCTCGTTGCTCATAGAGTTCGTAGGCTTTCTTCGCGATCCGCTCCCGCACCTCATCTGAGTACTTCTGCATGGACTCAGGCTCATGCGACACACGCTGGGCGTCAGGATCTCTGGTCTTCATGGGCATCCCTCCTAGGACGACTGCGTTTTTCATCCTAAGAAGAACCAAGCAGCCTGTCAAGTGATGCAGAGTTGTGCGCGGCCTTGCATCCTCGATATCGGCCCTCCTAGAATACGTCTTCTTGTGAGGCCCCTATGCCCTTCACGATTCGTCCCGAACGTCGCCTCCCTGTGCCAAGCTCTGTGACTTCTCGCGAGGGTCCATTCCTCAAGCTGCTTCTAACCTCCTTGTTGGGCTTCTGGTTACTAGCCACACTCCTAGTGCTGAGCGATGGACCTGTGTATGCAGCATGGGAGTTGGTGAGTGGCGATGACGCAGCAAAACTGACGGTGTACGTCGATCGAGACACCATTCAACGCAAGGGAAATCTGGCGAAGATGTGGCAATTATACGATTATAAGACTGTACAAACCGTGGCGGGCGATTCGCTGTTGTCTATCCAGCGACACAACGAATACGACTGTACAGCAGAACGCACGCGCATGCTTGCCTATACCTGGTTCTCCAGCAATATGGGAAAAGGTCGAGTGGTATACAAAACCGCAGACGAACAACCGTGGGAACCGGTTGTGCCACGGAGCATCAATCAGTCTCTATGGAAAGTGGCATGCAGTAAGCCATGATCCTACCCGAGGGTACTCACGTCCATCTCACGCGCGTTGAACATGGCTGCTGCAGAGGCAGCTTCTTCCGCGAGCCGCGCGCGCGATGCACGTGTGCAAGTACTGCCAAGCAACCGTGTAGCCAGGTTACGATATGCGCGACCCACGCTCTTCTCGATTTGCCCCTTCCGTCGAGTTCTTGTCTCCTACCCCGCAGCACACCGTGCCTGCCTCTCACCAAGTACTTCGAATAACTAGAGCAAGAGATGCCAATCATCATATTCAAAACTTTGTCAGGCCGGAAGCGCACTGGCATGAGTATACGGGAGGCTATCCGACGTCTCACGTTGGGAGAGATGTTCCAAGGTGCGGCAGAATTGACCGCTGTGCTCAGTCTGCTCGTTACAGCAATCATCTGGCTCATCATCCGGTTCCAACCACATCCGGATGTCCATGTCGGCGTCGCCTTGTACGCGTACGAGCATGGTTCCACACTGGAAGGCACGACCAAGACCACTCTCTCTCGTATGCAGGACCTCGTTGCCAATTGCACGCTCTGGCAATTTCCAGCAACGCTGGAAAAAAACCGCGTAAAGATCACCGATCTGCACGCATCGGTGTTGACCAAAGTTCTCCTTGAGAATGTGTCAGACCAAGCCCTCACCAACCTCCGTCTGGGGGTCGTTACTCGTCTCCATAGTACGTCCACAGAATTGTCGTCGACCCCGAACGTCGAAGCCACGGGGAGGCTTGAGTCAACTTCTCAAGATGGTCTCCACAAGTATGTGATCTCTGTCGCCGCTCTCGCGCCTAAGGCCACGGCGATTCTCAGCCTACAGACCCCCATGAACGACAACTTACGGCGTGTCTTGTCTCAGAAACATATCACCGTTCGTACTCCGGCCGTGTTCCTCTCAGCTGATCAGCTATGGAACTTTCACCCGACAGTCACTCCCATCAACGCCGCGACCATGGTGAAATTGGAGACTGAAATGCGCACCGGTGAGAGAGGAGCATCTGTGGCTGAAAAGATTGAGAGCAGGATTCTGGACCCCTCAGATCCAGAGCTTTTAGTGGAAGACCTGTCCTATCGACTTCTGCCGGCGCCGTCTGTGTGCCAGGAGGGGACAGGCGGACAGCTGGTGGAATTCGTCGGCAAGAAAGAGTAATCCCCATGATTCATGACGGCTCCTCGTGAGGCGTATCTCGCATGCGACGACACAGACACACTCATTTTGCCCTGCGTTTCACGAACGACAAAAGACAAAAACGTCATGGCAGCGGATTGGCGATTGCAGCAGATATGTTCATGAATACTACGGGCCAAACGTTCGTGTTGATGAACCGAGGGGGCGCGGCCTGTAAAGCCCTGCTGATCGTCTGGACGTGGCGAAGGGGTGTCGATGTGGGCCAATCGAGGAGAGCTTGCTTGACATGTTTTTAAGAGAGGAGGACACTCCTGAAAATCTGGCATGAAGGCATAAGCCTGTCCTGAGCCAAGCCGAAGGAAAGGCTGCTTGGATAGGTCGCCACTGAACCATCTGGCCTCCCCGCAGCGCACTTAATAGTTGGGCGCTCTGAGCCATGAAGCACACAATTCGCAAGACATCATCGGATCTGCACGTTGGCTATTCCGACGGTGGCTTTAGCAATAACCTGCGCGGCGAGAACTTCACGTCCGAGATGAACGGAAGAACTCTGACGTTCGGCATCGATCTGGGGTCGAACTTGCGAACGCGCAACAAGTCAGCCAACGCGTACGCCGATGCGCTGGAGTTTCTTGAGAAACACAATCGCCTCAATCTGCTCCAGCTCAACGAAGAAAAAGTCGTGTCAGCAATCGCCTCTGCGTGGAAGCAGAATTTTGTGAACGAAATGCGCTTGGCTCTGAGTCTCGGCAACAACGGCTTGTTTAGCTATGAAGTCAAACCGCAGCAAATCGCAGGTGGCGTTCAACTTGTTGTGCACGGCGTAGTCTCTATTGCATGAAAGCGCCTAACCCTTCCATCGAGCGGACATGCCCCGGCAAGCCGGGTCATGCTGCTCATGTCAAACCTTAGGCTTATCCAGGAATGTCGGCGATGGCTCGAAAATTCTTAGCATTCGATCTTGAAACCGCGACCGACGTACCCGGCGATGACTTCAATTGGAGGCCACATCGTCCGTTGGGAATATCATGTGCGGCCACGCTCTCGACCGAATCTTCGACGCCTAAGCTGTGGTACGGTGGCCAAGAGCGGGGAACACCAACAGCGCGAATGGAACGCAACGAGGCGGCCGAGCTTGTCCAATATCTGATCGAGATGGCTGCTGCGGGGTTCACGATCGTTACATGGAATGGATTGGCATTTGATTACGACATCCTGTCGGAAGAGTCCGGGCTGTTAGCTGAATGCAAACAACTTGCTTTGGAGCAAGTTGACATGATGTTCCAGGTATTCTGTATCAAAGGGTTTCCCGTTGGGCTTGACAACGTAGCACGGGGGAGTGGAGTTCCTGGCAAGGTTGCGGGAATGTCTGGGGTTAAGGCTCCGCCGTTATGGCAACAAGGACGGTATCAGGAAGTGCTAGACTACGTGGCGCAAGACGTTCGTACCACATTACAAGTGGCCTGTGTGTGCGACCAGCGGCGTTCCCTTACTTGGGTTACGCGAAAAGGGTCGTTGTCTCAGTGTTCATTGCCGTCGAGTTGGCTTGCGGTTCGTGAAGCCCTCCGTCTGCCTGAGCCGGATACCTCCTGGATGGATACTCCTATGTCACGTTCCAGTTATACGGCATGGCTTAGCGACATTTCAGAAAGCCAAACTAGTCGCTCAACCCGCCTGGATGGACCGGGCGCAAAAGATATTGATGCCACGTTGGACTCAACTCGTCCGGCCCATCCAAGCGGGATAGCTTCGTCGGGAGGCATCACAGAAATCGGGCTTATGACAGACACGAGCGCAAACGGCGAGAGTAATCGCCGAGTATCTCTGACGAAGATACAGCGAGCGACCGAAATTGGCGCTGAGCTGTTGTCTCTTTGCCAAACGGTAACTGCTGACGGGGCACTATCTGATGAGGAGGTTCAGTCGCTTCGCGACTGGCTCAGAAGCAACAGCAATTCAGATCTTCCCGCAATTTCATTCCTTATCCCAGTAGTCGAGAAAATCGTTGCTGACGGAATCATCACTTCGAACGAACGTCGCGAGCTTTTTATTGCCGTAGAAAAGGTTTTGCCGCAGGACGTGCGTGAGATGTCACGTACTGCGAGACGAGCCAGAGAACAAGCAGGAAAAGAACAGCAAAAGCTGTGGGCAGAGGAAGCCAAGCGAAAGAAACAAGAGGAACGAGAACGGAATAGCCCTATTGAACACTTTGACTTCATGGTTGCCGGTGCAAAGCATGAGGGTCGTCCAGCATTAATCGCCCGCTATGCTCGCGTTCCAGATCCCGTGTTCTTGAATCGCGACACCGCGAATCGGCACAGCCGAAATGCTGTAACTATCGTAACAGCTGGTGGCCACCATATTGGTTTCGTTCCAGAAGAAGACGCAATAGAACTCGCACCACTGCTCGATTCTGATCATCCGTATACTGCCAGAATCAAGAAGATCCTCTCTGGTAGTAGTCACGGCATTCCCGTAATCATCGCGGACATCTACCGGAAGGACTCGACTGTCCCCAATGTCGTTCCGGCGAGCGCGCCTGTTCCAGCTATATCGACCGCGCCTCCAAGAGGGCCCAAATCGAACTCCGCCACAAAGGTTGTTATTGGGATCATTGCTGTCGCCCTGATAGTCGTTGCGGTTAGGAGTTGCGGGTGAATTGAGCGTGAGGAGTTTTATTCCCCTGCGCTACTGGGTCGATGTTGCATCAAAAGAACATGAGTGCGCAATGTGGGGTCGTTGCTTGACTTGACACTTTCCTTAAACCATACATGCTTCCCGTCTGGAATCTTCTTCATGGTTCCGCCTACAATGCCGTCCATGCTCACTTCACGTTCTCACGGTTCACTTTCAGGGTTGTACGTCATTCTCGACCCCTCGGTCTGTTGTGATCGTTCCCTCACTGATGTTCTGAAGGAAGCCGCTACGGCAGGGGCACGCCTGTTTCAGTATCGGAATAAGTCCGCCTCGATGAAGGAGGCCTATGCTGATGCGTTGGTGCTGCGAAAAGTTGCGCTGGATGCCGGTGTGACATTCATCGTCAACGATCGCTGCGACTTGGCCCTGGCCGTGGATGCCGACGGCGTGCATCTGGGGCAGGGAGACTTGCCGCTCGACTTGGCGAGGAAGGTGATGGGACCGGACAAGCTGATCGGGATCTCCACGCACAATCCCGAGCAGGTGCGGGAGGCCACCGCTGGAAAACCGGACTATCTTGGCTTTGGCCCAATTTTCAAGCCTGGCTCCAAACAGGATCACGATCCGGTGGTTGGACTTGAGGGGTTACGTGCGATGCGCTCCCTCACGTCATTGCCCGTTTTCGCCATTGGCGGGATTCAGATCGATCAGGCGGGTGAGGTGACACGCGCTGGTGCGAATGGCGTCGCGGTCATTTCAGCGATCCTCAAGGCCACGGATATCAGCCAGGCCGTGAAATCATTCTTCGCCCAGATGCCAGGACCAACCTCATCAACTTCGTAATGGCAACCGTTCTCGCCAGTCTCGCAACTTCATTTTGAAAGTTCCGTTCAAGCGTAGAACGATAGGGTAGTGGACCGATCACCGGTACACCCGCGAACTGCCGAAGCAGACGCACGGTCGAGCTTTCTTGTAGTTGTGCTGACGCCGGTCCTACTTTAACAGTCCGGTTGAGGACCAGTGCGAGAACGGGTATTTTTCGCTGACGAAGCGCTCTGAGCGTCAGCAACGCGTGATTGATTCCGCCGAGGCTGACCCGTCCGACCACGATGGTTGGTAACTTCATTCGATAGATGAGGTCTAATACGTCAAGTGACGAGGTGATAGGCACATACAGGCCGCCTACGCCTTCCACCACCACCACCTCATGCCGCGATTGGAGCGTACGGAAGGCTCGCATGATGGTCGGCAGCGTGACCGTTCTTTTCTCAAGACGGGCTGCATCCAGCGGAGCTAGTGGCCGGCGAAAGGCATAGGGCCTGATCTCGGTAAGCATATCGCTGCTTCTTGCCGCTGCGCGGAGTCGCGCAGCATCGGACCCGGCGTTCGCGGATGACGGCAGGCCTGTTTCGATCGGCTTCATCACTCCAACGTCGTATCCATCTTTGCGCAAGGATACAGCCAGTGCCGCCGTCACCACCGTCTTTCCAACACCCGTGTCGGTCGCAGTGATGAAGATTCCGTGCTTCATCGAAAAGAGCTGATGGCCAATAGCATATGGCCTATGGTTGCTGAGCAGAGATGCTTCATGTCTTTCCCCAATCCGTCCTCAACCATAGGCTATCAGCCATATGCCATACGCTCTTCTCAGAGATTCCGGCTATCGCAGTTCCAAACCTGCCCCGACACATCGCTGAGTTGCGCCAGATGCAAGACGGTCTTAGCAACTTCCTCAATCGAAGGTGGTCGGCGGAGGGCATGATCCGTCCATCCATCCGACTCTGGCATCGTGCCCTCAGATAATCCCGTCCGTTGCCAGCCAGGCAGTATAAGATTCACGCGGATGTTCTGCGATCCCCATTCCTGCGCCGCACTCTTGACCAATCCAATTAAGCCGGCCTTTGACGCCGCATAGGCAGCCTGCCCAATGGAGCCATGGAACCCGGCATGCGATCCAATTACGACGATCGACCCACCGCCGCGAGCGAGGAGGGGAGGGGCCATGGCACGGAGGCAGTGAAATATTCCCGTCAGATTCGTGGCCAATACCTCGGCCCAATCTTCTTCCCGTTGTTTGATCACAAGGCTGCTTCCCCCGATTCCGGCATTGCAGACAAACACCGACGGCTCAGGTACCTGGCGGCAGGAGGCATCCACCATCTGTTGCACCGCATGCGATTCGCGAATATCAGCTTGGTAAAGCGCCCCGGTTCCACCGGCAGCCACTACGCGCGTGAGCGTGTCCTCAGCCGCCGTTTTGTTTCGATGGTAATGGACCCCGACAGACCAGCCAGCCGCAGCAAAGGCCAGGCTGATCGCACGACCAATCCCTCCGGACGCACCGGTCACAAGCACCGCCTGTTGAGATTCGCTAGCTGGTCTCGTCATCTCAATGGTTTGTCTGGTTGATCTGGTTTGTTTGGTTTATCTGGTTGGTCGGTCTATCTGATTTGTCTTGTTACTTGACCGGAAAAACCAAACAAACCAAACCAACCAAATAACGGCCCGATTATGGGTGGGATATTGTTCGAAGGCAAGCCAGCTGACTCAACATCGCCGACCTCCTTCTCTTGCCGCGTCCGGGAGGCCTATGGTACGGTCACCCCATACGTTCAACCAGGGGAGAACCTTGCGCATGACGCTCAATAAGCCGGGATATCGAATGGCCTTCATGTTGGGAACAGCGCTGTTGCTCATTGGAAGCACCTGGTCAACGTCTCTTGCAGCGGCAGACACCGGTCTCATTGCTCAGTCCGCCGATTATTTCCCTGATCAGACCGGGAACGAATGGCACTATCGTGGCCAGATTACTGAAGGGCCTCTCCAAACGATCGAACATAAATTTTTCTCCAATGTCTCCTCGGTCACCGGAACGAAAGTCCTCAATGGCATGACGGTCACCGTATACCACGATACCAATCCAGGCAACCATGGCCCTTCGGATAGTTTCTACCGTCGCGACAGTGTCGGCATCGTCTATTACGGCTCGGAACCGGGCACGCCCTTCGAAAAACAACTCGTGCCCTATCAGATTGCGCGTTTCCCGATGAAGATCTCGTCGTCCTTCTCCCAATTCAACCGCAAGGAGCTGGACTTTGGCACCGATCTAGATCAGGACGGCACCAACGAAAAGGCCGATGCGCAAGGCGATGCCACGGTAGTGGGGCAGGAATCGGTGACCGTGCTTGCTGGCACGTTCAAGGACGCTCTGAAGGTGGAAGCTCGCATGTATATGCAGATTCATCTCTCCGGCACGAACAAGACCGTTCTCGGGACCGATGTGATGACCGCCTGGTTTGTGAAGGGCGTGGGTTTGGTCAAATACGTTGAGCGGCAGGAACTCTCGCCGTTGGAAGACCGCGGCGTGGTCACGGACATCATGGAAGAATTGGAGTCGTATGAAGTCAAGTCGTCGAAGACTTCACTCGGGGGGCACGAATCCTCGACGGAGGGTTTGCTCGCTGACAACACGGGTCACCACGAACTGCGTCAGGTACTCTTCACCCCCGGCTTTCGCTCCGATTCCAGAGAGTCGATGGCCCCCAAACGGCTGGCGGCCGACTAGCGCGCCGGTGATCGGACGATTCAGATAGAGATTCCCGACGTCGAACCGCTGCCGTGCCAGTTCCAGATTGGCCGGGCTTCGTGAATAGACTCCGCCAGTCAGTGCATAGGCCGTCGAATTGGCCAGGGTCAGCGCTTCGTGAAAAGATGCGGCCTTCATCACCGCGAGGATTGGCCCAAAGATTTCCTCTTGGGCTACTCGATGTGTCGGCGCCACATCCGCAAAGACCGTCGGCCCAACATACCACCCAGGCCCCGTCACAGCCCCTTCCACCAGCAACCGTGCTTCCTTCTTTCCTATCTCGATATACTCCTGAATCTTCGACTGCGCTCGACGATCAATCACTGGCCCGACCTGCGTGCCAGGATCTTCCGGATCTCCAACCCTCAGGCTCAGCACGGCTTCTTTGAGGCGATCCAAGAAACTATCGTAGATCGCGGCATGGACGATCGCCCGCGAGCAGGCGGAACATTTCTGTCCCGCATAGCCGGTGAATGATGAGACCACTCCGGTGATCGCGTCATCGAGATCCGCCGTCTCGTCCACGATGATCGCATTTTTTCCTCCCATCTCGGCCAACACCCGCTTGACCATCTGTTGCCCCGGCATCAGAGTGCCGGCATCTTTCAGGATGCCGAGCCCCACATCTTTCGAGCCGGTAAAGGCAATTGTCGCAATATCGGGATGGTGAACCAACGCTCGCCCGATGTCGGGCCCGCCAGGTAGACAGCAGAGTACTCCTTCAGGCACACCAGCCTCTTGCAAAATCTCCGTGAGCCAGTACCCCATCATGGGCGAACGCTCGGAGGGTTTGAAGAGCACAGGATTCCCGGTCACGAGTGCTGCCGACACCATGCCGACGGGAATGGCCAGCGGAAAATTCCACGGGGCAATGACGGACGTCACTCCGCGAGGACTATAGAACCGCTCGTTCAGTTCTCCCGGCTCCTGCCCTAACCGTTTTGGGGACGCGAGCCTGTGCCAGTCCGCCGCATAATATTCCAGAAAGTCGATCGCTTCTGCGAGGTCCGCATCTGCCTCCCGCCACGGTTTCCCGCATTCCAGTATCTCCCATGCCGCTAACTCATCGCGCCGGGTCCTCATGAGCGCGGCAGCCGCACGCATGATGTCCACTCGTCGTTCCGTTGCGGTGTCGCGCCAGGATTCCCTTGTTTGAATCGCCCAGCGCACCGCCTGTTCGACATCCTCCGAACTTGCGCTGGACAACCGGCCCACGACTTCATCCGGACGTCTCGGGTTGCGAGACTCGATGAGAGGCCCGGTCAGGTGCAGCCCCCCGGACGACATCCACTGCCGGCCCAACTGCGACCGCACATTCACCAAGGCTTGCTGCATTGCCGCTCGACTGTCGGCTTGCGAAAAATCCCGCTGTGGTTCATTTCGAAAATCTTCCATGCCGGTTTTTTGATGAGATGGCGGCGTCTGACTCAGTCCTTCAAGTACAGGCGGAGCCAACAACGCGCTCAGAGGTTGGGATTCTACATACTCCTTCCGCAGGAACGATTCATTCGAAGTATTTTCCAGCAATCGCCGTACGAGATAGGCCATGCCTGGAAGCAGATCACCCACCGGGGTATAGAGCCGCAATCGGCGTCCCTGCTGCATGACCGCATGCTGAAAGGGCTCGGCCATGCCGAAGATCATCTGATATTCCCAGGTCTCCGGAGCAAGCCCAAGCGATTCTGCAACCGCCTCGATGTAGGCCAACGTACGGAGATTGTGTGTTCCGAAGGCCGGTCGAATCAGGGATGTCTGAGATAACATACGCTGAGTGAGCGCTTCATAGCTGGCATCCGTCTCCATCTTGTGTTCAAAGAGGGGAACAGCCCAGTCTCGTTGCCGATAGCGAATCGTGTCTGAATCCCAGTAGGCCCCTTTCACCAATCGAATCGTGATGGGCGCTCCACGCCGACGTACCCAGGCCAGAAGCTCCTCAATATCTCGTGCCGTCTCCCGATGGTATGCCTGCAACGCGAGACCTGCATAGGGATAGACCTTGTATGACGGTTCCGCAAAGAGCCTGGTGAAGATCTCCACCAACAGGGTTTTTGTCTCGGCCTGTTCCATATCGAAGATCAACGAAGCGGGGAGGCGCATGGCCAGATCGAGGATGGGTCGAAGCCGCGCCGCGACAGATTGATAGCTCCCTTCTGGATCGATCGGGTCGAGATATGGAGAGAGGGCGGAGATTTTTATGGAGAGCTGGACTCGCGGTATCGGTCCGAGATGGTCCCGCTCCAGTAAGGGCTGGGACGGCCAAATGGCCGCCTCTCGTGCAAGCAGGGCGAGGGCTTCCAGACAACGATCGCGATACCGATCGGCCTCACGATCGCTGATGGTGGCCTCGCCCAACAAGTCGATCGACCAGGCACGTCCATGCTGCCACAGATCGGTCAACCTCGGCACCGCTTCCTCGATGGTCGCTCCCGCAATAAAGATGCGCGCCATATGCTCAACCTGGCCTCTGATCGCCTTGCCACTGAGTCGGGCTCCCAAGCTGGTGGCGGACATGGCTTTGAGCCCCCAGTGAGTGCCGAAGAGCGCGGTGTCTCCTTCGCCCAAATACTCGCGAGCCAGCGTGACCACCTTCTCGTCGTCCGTGATCGAGGGCAGGACATCGATGAATCGAAAAAGCTGTGCCTTGAAATGGTTGTCCTGCATGGACAGGTTGAGGGCCGTGTGCGACCACCAGCGTCCCTCAAAGAGGGTCGGAGTTCGACCGGCAGAGAGACGAGCGAGCTGTTCACCGATACGGATGATTGCAGATTCGAGGGGGGGAGAGATTGTCGACATTGGCGCCTCACCGGCAATGAGAAGGAGGAACACCGTCAGTATACACTGTGAGGGTAGTGGGTCAGTTTGATTTCTTCAGATCTTGCCTATGCTTGAGCGGTTATGTATGATGAGGCATGGCTAAAAATAAAAAATCCTCCTCCGATGTCAACGTCACCGCTTTTGAAATCCTGCAAGCCGTAACCGGCGATCCTTACGACAAGTCCCATAATGGGACCAAGAAGAAAGAACCACCCCAAAAGAACCCCGCTGCTGTCGCTCTAGGGCGCCTAGGAGGGCTCAAGGGAGGGAAGGCTAGGAAGGCCAGCTTATCTGCCAAGAAAAGGATTGAAATTGCTAGTAAGGCGGCGAGGGCAAGATGGGGGAAACGCTAACTGCGCAATTAAACACATCAATAAAACCATTTAAAAATGCTTAGATGATGCTATATTATTATCATCATGGATAATCCAGTGGACAAGATCGTAAATGCAATCGGTGACGCGCTTAAAGATCTGCCGCCAGAGGAGCGCATGCGCCGTACAGTCAAGGCTTACGACCGCGTAAAGGCCGCCAAATCCCGGAAGCTTTCTTCCTCTGATTCTCGTCCCACGCCTCAAGCGCTGCCATATACTGCGGCGAGTCCTTCTCCAGCTCGTAATCGTCGATAAGAACTCTCAGGAATAACTCTCTATCATTGATCTCGAAGAGATCGTGTACTGTCTCACGCTGGAGACGTCTCTCCTTAATCGCATCATCATCTGGAACGCGAGCCTTGGTACCACGGGCTCGCTCTTCACGTAAAACTTGCTCTATATCTTCTGGATTATCATCATTCTGCGCCATGATTTTTGCTCTTAGCTAAATTCATCAATCGGAGACTCTCCATCAGTTGCAGTGGGGGCAGGCTTTGGTGATTTAGCACCGCGCCTCAATCCGGGATACCATTCAGGGAGTCCCCAGCCAGTATTAACTTTTACAATCCCGCCATCCTGCTTGTTTTCTCGACTCAAAACGGAGAATACAGTGTTATTGAAGTCCTTAGATGTCGTGGTGAATCCTCCAGATACTAAGGCTTGCGCAATTTCCTTTGCGCTTCGTGGTGCCTTAACTCCCGTGAGATATTTTTTAGCAGCATCGATCAGGCCAAGACCAAAAAATGCATCAGGGGCATTGAAAGTTAATGCTCCTGGTCCCGTCCGTACAGTCACTGGTCGAGTCCCTGTACCAGCTCCTACCTGACCGGCCTCTCCTTGTCCCAGCTTTTTGCGCTTTATAAAAGCGATGAGGGTGTCCAATTCGTCTCGATCATTTTCTAGGTCTGCCAATACAGCCGTATAGTCAATTTGAATATCTTCAGCCATGTTTGCCTCCATTGAAACACTATGCTATAAACAAAACGGGCCACCGCTAAGGTGACGACTCGGCTTCCCAAGTCGTCACTGCTCCTTAGCGGGCTTCCTATCTCATAGGCCCACCTCCAGACGTGGCGCTTCGGGTTCTTCTTCGCGGGAGGCCCGAAGCAGCCGCACAAACCAGCATAAACACTTATTACGCTTATCCGTGCATGTCCGTCAAGGAAAATCTGCATGTCATGAATGCCATACTGCACCTATCATAAGCGTACGTGATAGGCATTCCTAGCATGGAACAAGCAAGACGAATTTAATTTATTGACATTGCATGAGCGCTCAAGCATAATATCCCCATAAACAAGGGGGCCAAGCATGAATAGGCTTAATCGAGTAAAGCGAGTTCAAGTAGTAGCAGCGCTTGTTGAAGGCAACAGTGTACGCTCGACATGTCGCATGACCGGGGTTGCGAAAGGCACGGTCCTCAAGCTCCTCGTTGATTTGGGTAAAGCTTGTGCTTCGTATCAGGATCGCACCCTTCGCAATCTGACCTGCAAGAAAATTCAGTGCGATGAGATTTGGTCGTTCTGCTACGCGAAGGAACGAAACGTCCCAGAGGAAATGAAGGGCAAGCTTGGTGTTGGGGATGTCTGGACCTGGACAGCCATTGATGCTGATACTAAGCTGATCGCAGCCTATTTGGTCGGGGATCGCACCGCAGTTTATGCTCGGAAGTTCATTGACGACTTGGCTTCACGATTGGCCCACCGAGTGCAACTCACGACCGATGGACACAGGCCTTACCTAACAGCCGTTGAGCGTTCATTCGGGAATGATGTGGATTATGCCATGCTGGACAAAATCTACAATGCACCTCCGACTGATCGGACCACCCGCTACAGCCCTGCTGACTGCTGCGGGACGCGCAAGACCACAATCAAGGGCAACCCTGATATGCGCGAGGTTTCAACGAGTTTTGTTGAACGGCAAAATCTCACGATGCGGATGAGCATGCGACGGATGACCAGACTCACCAATGCCTTCAGCAAGAAGATTGAGAACCAGGCGCATGCGGTGGCGATCCATTTCATGCATTATAACTTCTGCCGGATTCACCAGACGCTTCGCGTGACACCGGCCATGCAAGCTGGAATTGCCGATCATGTCTGGAGTTTAGAAGAAATGTCGGACTTGATGAATTCAAACTGACCCACTACCCACTGTGAGCATTCTATTGAAACATTCGCAAAAATTGGGTATGCTGCTGTACGTACTATGCCTTCCCCATGAAATGGTCCGCTAAAGCAATGGCTGAGCGCGATAAGGAGCGACCATGATTGCCACAACGACTAAAGACACACAGACCGAAGACGTGTTTGATCCGTTAAACTTTGTACTTTTTTGCGTCATCGTCATCGCCACGGTTATCGGCCTCCCACTCTATGGGTATTACATCGGGTTCAGCCTCTTTGCCTGGGTCCTGTCCTTGGTGATGTATATCGTCACGGGCATGGGCATTACCGTCGGCTATCATCGGTTGGTGTCACACCAAAGTTTTGAATGCCCGAACTGGGTCAAGGCCGCGATCCTCGTCGCCGGTGGTTGGGCGATGCAAAACTCTGCCCTCAAGTGGGGCGCTGACCATATCCGCCATCACGCCAAGACGGATGAAGAAGAAGATCCCTACAATGCTACCAAGGGATTCTGGCATAGCCACTGCGGCTGGCTCTTTTACAAAAGCCCCTATCGCGCTCAGAAGTACGAGATTCGTTTGCGCCGCGACCCTGTCGTGCTGTGGCAAGATCGCTATTACTGGCCTATCGTGATCACGGGAATGCTGCTTCCCTTTCTCCTTGGTGTGTGGCACGGCGGCTGGCAAGGTGGCATCGGCGCCTTGCTATTGGGCGGGCTCTTCCGGATGTTCATGGTCTTGAACTCCACCTTCACGATCAATTCACTCTGCCACATGGTGGGAACACAACCCCACAGTACGAAAGACAGCAGCCGCGATAGCTGGTTAGTCTCCTTCGTCAGTTTCGGCGAGGGATACCATAATTTTCATCACGCCTACGCGCGCGATTTTCGTAACGGACCGAAGTGGTACAATTTCGATCCCTCAAAATGGATCATTTACACCCTCTCCCTGCTTGGACTCGCAAGCAATCTGCGTCGCAACGACCCCACCGTTGGATAAGCCGCGATATCCTACTTCCCCTTTGAGCCACATCCCCATCGCGCGATAGGCCCATTTTCTTTCACCCTGTTCTTCGCTTATGATGGAGTGGCTGGCCCAAGAGCCAGTCCCATTCGATTGTGTATGTAGAGGAGGCGCGCTTCATGGCTGATGAACATCCCGCTGGACCCCAGAGCGGTCACGGAAAAGATAACCTCATTCCCGGCGTCAAGTATGTCATTGCTGTCAGCAGCGGCAAAGGCGGGGTCGGCAAATCGACCGTCTCTGTCAATCTCGCAGTCGCCATGGCGTTAACTGGCGCCAAGGTCGGACTGCTCGATGCGGATATCTATGGTCCGAATATTCCCATGATGATGGGTGTGAGCAAACCACCGGAACAGAAAGACGGCAAGATCGCTCCTGCAGAAAACCACGGCGTCAAGCTGATCTCCATGGGCTTCTTCGTGCCGGAGGACACCGCCATCGTCTGGCGCGGCCCGATGGTGCACACCGCCATCCAGCAGCTGTTCCGCGACGTGCTCTGGGGCGAACTGGATTATTTGCTCATCGACCTGCCTCCCGGCACCGGTGACGCGCAGCTCACCCTGACCCAATTGGTTCCATTGACCGGCGCCGTCACTGTCACGACGCCGCAGGAAGTCGCCCTGCACGATGTGCGCAAAGGCATGATGATGTTCCAAAAGGTGAACGTGCCGCTCCTCGGCATTGTCGAGAACATGAGCTACTTTCTCTGCGGCCACTGCGGTGAACGCACCGAAATTTTCTCGCATGGAGGAGGGGAGCGGGCCGCAGCCAAGCTGGGCGTCCCGTTTCTGGGCCGTATCCCGATCGATCCGGCCATTCGAGATGGCGGCGACTCGGGCAACCCGATCGTCGTGGCCGACCCGGCCTCTCCACAATCGGCAGCGTTCAGGGAGATCGCACAGAAAATTATCGCGGGAGTGAGCGGCGCTGCCATGGGTGTTCCGCCGATTGAAAGCCTACTGAGCAAAATCAAGAGCCCGTTTGCGAAAACATAGTAGACAAACGAAAGGACGGAGGCCACGATGGGCGAGTTCGTACGGGTGACCGGTACAGCCGATGTGAAACCAGGCAGTGGTATTGTGGCAGAAGCCTGCGGCAAGACCCTGGCCATCTTCAATGTGGACGGCACCTTCCATGCTATCGACAACACCTGCGTCCACCGAGGCGGCCCCCTGGGCGAAGGCGACCTTGCAGGGAATGTCGTCACCTGTCCCTGGCATGGCTGGGAGTACGATGTCACGACCGGTGGATGCGTGAATAATCCTGCCGCAATAGTAGGACGGTATCAAGTGAAAGTCGAAGGAGCCGATGTCAAGGTACTGGTTTAACTCCGTTATCAACGAAAGGAGGCACTCTCATTATGGCTACCTCCGTTAAAGAGCAGATCGATGTCACTGCCGCATTGGTGCGGCTCTATGTGTTCCTTGCTCAATACCTGGATCGCTGTTTTGACGATGCGGCCCGAACGAGCTATCCGGACTCCGAACTCCAAGGCCATCTGACCGAGACCCGACGCCAGCTCATGGAGATTCTGGCCGTCAATCCAGTCGTGAAGAACAAGCTCGCACAAGAGTGCGACCGCATCCTGTCCCTCGGCACCACCTGCTTGAAGGTTGGTGCCGCCGATGCCAAGACGCGTGAAGCGATCCAAGCTGAACGAGCCATCCTCAAAAACAAAACCATCGCTCTAAGCGACCTCGTCGCCGTGTTCCGCGCAATGGACTAACCGCGTTCAATGGGCATCCGTCATGGGGGAGACGCTCGACAAACATCAGCTGGCTGGGCTTGATGCCCGAGAACGAGGCTTCAGTCGGCCAGTGGTGTTCGAACAGGTAGGGGAAGTCTATCGCGCGATTCTTCGCTATGAAACAATCCTCCTCGAAACCGAGCCGCACTCGACACAAGATGACGCCTTGCGTATGTTAATTCAGACCCTACACGCGCATGGCTATCGACAGCTTCGGACCCAGATGAGCTTTCGCAGCGGGGTCTATCTCGGTTCGCAAGAACTCTGGGTCGAATATCCCGACCCGCACATTGAACCAGAACCGCAAGGGTTCATGGCCAGACTCTTGAACTGGGTTCGTCCCCGCGCAACCAACGAATAATCATCACTCATGAGTTTTATCCCCCTTCACGAACTTCGATCTTCTGGCACTGATTCCTCTCTCGCTATCGACCATCCGCGATCAGCCATCAGCCGCCCTCGTCTTCCACCCTGGTTCAAAGTCGAAGCCAAAACCGGGCCGGATTACCTCGACATCAAGCAGACGATGGACCGGCTCAAGCTCCATACCATCTGCGAAGAGGCGCGCTGCCCGAACCGATGGGAATGCTGGAACGCACGCACCGCCACGTTCTTGATTCTTGGCGATATCTGCACGAGACGCTGCCACTACTGTTCAGTCGAGACAGGCCGGCCGGCGGCGATCGATTATGAAGAACCCGGCCGCGTCGCAACTGCGGTCCAGGCGTTGGGACTTCGGCATGCCGTGATCACATCGGTGAACCGGGATGAGCTGGAAGATGGCGGGGCCGCGATCTTTGCCGAAACGATTAGGCAGACCAGACAGCTCAACCCGGGCTGTACGATTGAAGTCTTGATTCCGGATTTTGAGGGGAATGAGGCGGCGCTTGCAGCCGTTTGTACCGAGAAGCCGGAGATTCTCAATCACAATATCGAAACCGTCCGGCGGCTGTTCCCGACAATCAGACCACAAGGGAAGTATCAGCGATCGATCGAGTTGCTCGGCAAGGCGAAGCAGTTGGGCATGCGCACCAAGTCCGGGTTGATCCTTGGAATGGGAGAAACCATGGATGAGGTCCGCGAAGTCATGCGCGATCTCCGCTCCTTCGGCTGCGACATTATGACCATCGGCCAATATCTCCAACCGACAAGACAGCATCTGTCTGTTGCACGTTTCTACGACCCCAGTGAGTTTGCCTTGTTAAAAGAGGAGGGGATAGCCCTGGGCTTCAGCCACGTCGAATCCGGCCCGCTGGTTCGCAGTTCCTACCACGCCGAACAGCAGGTAGCCTCCGGAGTGTAAGGGAAATGCCTCGGCCATGAGCCACAACATCGTCATCATCAACGCGCATCCGGATGACATGGAAATCGGCATGGGCGAACGGTCGCCAAACTGGTCGAATCCATGGCGGTGATTACGTCCGTCGTCATAACAAACGGTGGCCGGTCATCGAATCCCTTCGCGCTCACGGAGCAGCGGATGGCAGAAGTGAGAAGAGGGGAGGCCCTCCATGCAGCCGGCGTCTTGGGAGTACAAGACGTGATCTTTCGTGATGAACCGGACGCGGCGGAAGAGATCGATACCACGGCGGTTAAACGGAGACTCATAGAGATACTCGTTCGCCTGCGGCCAACCGAAATCTATACGCTCGACGAGGAACGTGACCGACATCCGGCTCATCGTCTTGCCGGCAAACTGGCAAGGGAATGCGTTCTTGAAGCCAGCAGCATCCCAAGCGGCGGCATCTGGGCCTATGAAATCTGGGAACCCTTCGCGACCTGGGACCGCCTAGAGTACATTGACCGCCACGTGGCCAAAAAGATGGCCGCCATCGCGGAGCATCACAGTCAGGTGGCCACGATACCCTATGGGGAAGGAGTCCTGGGATTGAACCGCTGGCGAGCCGTGTTCGCCGATCCCAAAGCGAGCGCCCCGGCAGGTCAGTATGCGGAAGTCTTTCGACGGATCACGATCTCTCCTCTTTCCAAATGATCTCCATTTCTTTCACCCATACTGGCGTCACGAGTGTGGCGAACGAGGCAGGGGAAAGGCCAGGCCGCTCTTCTTGCTCGCAGCGGCCCCACGATAAAAATGGTGGAATGACACTCATGTTGCTCCCGGAGCGCGCACCATCAGAATGTGCTCGCTCGACGGCCGCAGTGGGAGCAACACGAGTGCCATTCCAGGAGAGAGAACTAGCGAGCTTGGAAGGATAATTCAGATGAATGAGGAGCCCTCGATGCGCGTAGTGAAGAATAATCTGGCCATTCCCTATAATGCGAGAGACGGATCATAAGCATCGCCATCGTCAGGGTAAGGCAATCTGTTATTTACTGCGACTAAGAAATCGCAAAAGCGAAGGATGTCAGTCACTAACTCGTCTTGAGAGCCGATATTGCAATCTCCAAAGTGGTGGATACAGTTGCCGCGTTTCTGAACACGACGAAGGTATACTTCATGCTGCGGATCGACATTCTTGGAATATATTTTTATGAGTTCGTGAAATTTGACTTTCGCAGGTGACTCGAGCCTGTCCTTTCGGTTCTCAACAGAATTTTCATTGCGACGATAGTCCCTTAGCCAGATAACGAAGAACAGTTTGAGGACCCCCTCGCAAAGACTCCGCAACGTGACATAGCCCAAAATTTGTCTTGCCTCGGTCTCTTCAGGTGGAAACTGATCGAGATAATCTGAAAGGGTGTGAGTAAAAGAAACCTGTCTATCCAATCTCGCACTAACAAGCAGTCTCGCAGTATCCGCTGGTGCCCAGCCTTGCGCGTGTCGCCAAAACTGTTCCATCGCTTCAGTAGTCGCAACAATTTGTCTGATTGCTATTCTCATAGTGCAAGAGCCCAAGAATGCCGAATCTTCTTTCGCAGAAGGCCAATTGCATTCTCGGTTCGCAGTATATGCCACTTGGATTTTCACGGCAATGACACGAGAAGCTCCGCAAGGTTTACTACGCTCGTTCCAGACGTCTCGATGGAACCGACGTGCAACGAAATTGGCATCCTAGAGATCGTGGACAGCAAGCGGGCGGTGACTGCTCTATCTCGACGCTGTGTCACAGCTTTAGAGGAGCCATGAGGCCAACGCTGGCGCTTCAGTGGCCGTTCTGACACAACTCCCTGGGATCAATGCCTGCGCCTCCTCCAATGCCTGCCACAGATAATCCTTCCCTCTAAAACTCTCGGGGTAGAGTGTCTAGACATCCTCTAGATACCCGAAGGGAGATGGCGAAGCAGCCCGTCCCGGTCAATAACCTCATTCGACTTCACAGTCGTATAAAATACGGAATCACTATTAACACCACACCGACACCGACTAAAATATACACGTTGGCAATGAAATAGGGAACAACGCAGAGGGCGATCCCCGTGATGAGTGGCACGATCGCCTTTTGCTTTTTCCCATACAGAAAGAAGCCAAAGCCAATTGATCCGAACAGCAGCCCCCAAAGCAAGACCGCCATGCTGTCGATCTCAAACATTCATGACTCTTATGTCAATCGTGGAAGGGACAGGCTTCTCTTATTTAGCCGTGGCCAGCGCGTTGCCGATTAATGCCTGAGCCTCCGCCTGAATCTGTTTCAGATGATCTTTTCCTCGGAAGCTCTCAGCGTAGAGCTTGTACACATCCTCGGTGCCGGAGGGGCGGGCAGCGAACCAGCCTTGGTCGGTGACGACTTTCAATCCGCCGATTGACGCGCCATTGCCGGACGCTGTCGTCAGTTTGGCGACGATTGGGTCACCGGCCAATTCTGTGCCCTGTAGCTGGTCTGGTGAGAGTTTTGACAGGATGGTCTTCTGCGCCGGCGTTGCGGCCGCATCGATCCGCTCGTACACTGGCTCTCCAAGTTCTTTGGTCAGTTCTCGATACAGTTCACCGGGATCACGGCCGGTCTTGGCCATCATTTCCGCTGCCAGCAAATCCATGATGATGCCATCCTTGTCAGTCGTCCAAACCGATCCATCGTGACGGAGGAACGAGGCCCCTGCGCTTTCTTCCCCGCCGAAGCCGAGCGACCCGTCGAGCAATCCGCTCACAAACCATTTGAAGCCGACCGGCACTTCGACTAGCTTGCGCGTGAGCTTCACTGCCACGCGGTCAATCAGGCTGCTGCTCACAAGTGTTTTCCCGATACCTGCCTCTGGCTTCCAGCCTGGACGATTGGCAAAGAGGTAGGCAATCGCGACCGCGAGATAATGGTTCGGGTTCATCAGACCGACCGAGTGGGTGACAATGCCGTGCCGGTCGTTGTCCGCATCGTTACCGAAGGCGACATCGTAACGATCTTTCAGCGCGATAAGATTGGCCATGGCAGAGGGCGAAGAACAATCCATGCGTATCTTGCCGTCCCAATCAAGCGGCATGAAACGGAAGGTCGGATCGACTGCGGGATTCACAATTTCAATGTTCAAACCATATCGCTCTGCCAGCGGCTGCCAGTAGGCCACACCAGACCCGCCAAGCGGATCGATGCCGAGCTTCAATTTGGCCGATTGAATCATGTCCATATCTATGACCTGCGCAAGATCACCGATGTAGGCGCCGAGGTAATCATGCCGGTGAGTCGTGCTCGCACGACAAGCCTGGTCGTATGACACACGCTTCACGCCTCGCAGATCAGCGGCAAGAATTGCATTCGCGCGATCCTCAATCCATTTCGTGACCTGACTATCGGCGGGCCCACCATGCGGTGGGTTGTACTTGATGCCGCCGTCCTCCGGCGGGTTGTGCGAGGGAGTGATAACGATACCGTCGGCTAATCCTGAACTCCTGCCTCGGTTGTAGGTGAGGATCGCGTGGGAGATGACGGGGGTCGGCGTATAGCCGCCATCCTGGTCCACCATGACCTCGATATCATTGGCAGCCAGCACTTCTAAGACACTGGCAAAAGCCGGTTCCGACAGCGCGTGCGTATCCATACCCAGATAGAGCGGGCCGGTAATATTCTCCATCTTTCGGTATTCGTAAATCGCCTGAGCGACGGCAACGATATGGACTTCGTTAAAGCTTCGCTTGAATGATGTGCCTCGATGCCCCGATGTCCCAAAGCTGACGCGTTGCTCGCGCAGACTCACATCAGGCTTTTCTGTATAGTAGGCCGTAATCAGTCGTGGGATATTGACCAGTATCGATGCCGGTGCAGGCCGACCTGCGAGAGGATGATTGGCCACGATGTAATCCTTTGGTTCAGAGGGGGAACGATGTACCTTCGCGCTGTGTATCCCTGCGACTGCACCTCTGTCAAGCGTGGTCGATCTATTTACACGAACGAGCCCGTTTGATTCACAGACAATCAATAATTGGAGTGAGTTGTTTATGCCAATATCGTAAAGGGATTTACTTCCTCGAACAAGAAGAGTAAATGGGGAGAGTGTGGGCGGAGGGGTGGCGTAAGTAAACGATCCATGAGTTTACATAATAGTTCTTATCAGACATAAGAGATATTTCATTTATGTCCCTCGAACTGCTCGGTCGGATTCAACAGGAACTGTCGATCACCGGTAGCGCAATCTATGAAACCATCATTGCGCTGGCCGAACGTACAAATCGCAAGGTCCAAGTCCTCAGATTGCACAACCAGGCATCGACCTTGTTGAGCCAGATCGAACAGACGCACGGCGAACTTGGACGTCAGATCGCCGGTCTCTCCGCCAAACGTCCACCATTCAGCCATGAGTTAACTCAGCCATCCGATCAACTGGAACGTGTCCTCAGCCACGCCTGCGATCGCGTTCAGCAGCTTAAACGGACGCTGCTAAGCGTCGATGGTCATATCCGCGAACTCAAGCTGGAAACGATTCACCATGAGCTTCTGACCCTGCAGCAGGATCTGAGTCTTCGTGCGGCAGCCATCGAACGGCTCCCAGTCGTCCAGGGATCACCGGTCATTGGGAGGACACTCGCTGAGGTGGCGCTGCCTGCGTCGGTTCGTCTCGTCACGGTCCTTCGTGGACCATTTCTCGTGCCGCCTGATGATGCCCTCGTACTCCGTGTCGGCGACATCCTGGTGATTATCGGGCTACAGACAGATCTCGCGCAGGTTGTCTCAGCGTTCACTCAAGCTCGAAAAGCTACGCTGGTGTAATGCGACTCTGCACCCCGTCGCTAGCCCGTATCAATCATGCGGACTCGATGGCCTAGGTTATAGGTATTGGATGATGCGCTTACTTCAAACTTTCTTCTGCCTTCTGTGCGTGGCCTGGCTCGATGTTCACTCGGCCTCCGCTGAATCCGCTGCACCAAAGCCCAGCGATTCGTCAGGCCTCCGCCTGCTGGAAGAAATTCAAACCGTCATTACCGATCTGGCAGAGTCGGCAAAACCTTCCGTGGTGAATCTCATTCCCCTGTCCGCAACAGGGCGGGGACGTGAGTTCTCTCAAGAACGGGTCCCCCATGCCTCAGGATCAGGGTCCGGTGTCATTATCGATCCTGATGGATACATCGTCACGAACAACCATGTCATCGGGGACGCAACAGAAATTGAGGTTCGCTTTTCCGATAAATCCAAACTGATTGCACAGGTTGTCGGCAAGGATCTTGATACAGACTTAGCCGTCCTCAAGGTGACCGCCGACCATCCTCTTCCCAGCGCGAGGTTTGGGGATTCATCGACCGTGCGTGTTGGCCAGTGGGTACTCGCCGTAGGGAATCCATTCGGACTCGATCGGACGGTCACGCTCGGCGTCGTCAGCGGGATTGGCCGAGAGAACATCAATCTCTCACGCTACGAAAATTTCATTCAGACAGACGCGTCGATCAATCCGGGTAACTCGGGTGGCCCGCTCTTCAATCTGCGCGGCGAAATTATCGGCATTAATACCGCCATCATAAACTTCGCCCAAGGAATCGGTTTCGCAATTCCCTCCAACATGGCTAAGCAAGTGATTGAACAATTAATGACTCAGGGACGGGTAACGCGAGGCTGGTTGGGCGTCGGCATCCAACCGCTCACGATGGAGTTGGCACGCAAATTTGGCATCAAGGAAGGTGACGGGGTGTTGGTCAACGAAGTCTTCGAAAAAGACCCGGCTGCTGCAGCGGGCATCAAGCCCGGCGACATCCTGACCCGTATCGATGGCACCGTGATTAACACGCCGAACCGGCTCTCTCGCGTCGTGGCAGGATTGCTCCCGGGCGCAACGATACAGGTCGAAATTGTCCGTGATCAGCAATACTTGGTACTGGACGTCGCCCTGACTGAGCGACGCGATCGCGCCGTGACCGCGTCGCTTTCCCAGACTCACACTGAACCTCCCCAGGCACGCACTGACATCACGCTTGGCATCGAGGTGCAAGATCTGACGACGGGTCTCGCCGATAAGTTTAAGCTGCAAGAAAGTCGAGGTGTGCTCATTTCCAAAGTGGAGCCTGGCGGCCTCGCCCAATCGGAAGGCCTTCATGAGGGCGATCTCATCAAGGAAGTGAACCGTATCGATGTGGGATCGGTCGAAGCATTCAACAGCGCGATTTCTCGTGTCCGACACGGCGAAACCGTCCTGCTCCGCGTGCTGAGAGAAAGCCGCGCCTTCTACGTGGTCATCAAATCGATCGACCCCTGATCAATCAATGCGCTGCCGCGTGAGTCTCTACTTTGTGCGCCTCAATAATTCGAACCGCAAGCTCGCGCGGCACTTCGTCGTACCGCGCAAACTCCATTGTATAACTGCCCCGTCCTGCCGTTAAGGAGTTCAACGTCGTGGCATATGTGAACAACTCTGCCATTGGGACAAGGGCTGTGATCTGCTCCATCTGATCTTTTGCTTCCACATGGAGAATCCGCCCTCGACGTGCGTTCAAGTCCCCGATCACACCTCCAATATGATCCGCTGGCGCCTCGACCTCGACTGTCATAATCGGCTCTAACAGAACGGGATGGGCTGTCTCTAATGCCTTCTTAAATCCCATTGACGCGGCAATCTTGAACGCCATCTCCGATGAATCGACCGCATGGTATGAGCCATCGTACACCGCGACTCGGCAATCGACGATGGGAAACCCCGCCAAGTTCCCGTGGTGCATGGCTTCGAGCACCCCCTTCTCCACCGCCGGAATAAAGTTGCGTGGAATGGCCCCACCGACCACCTTGTTTTCAAACTTGAATCCCTCCCCGCGCAGCAGCGGTGCAATCTCCAGCCAGCAATCACCGAACTGGCCATGCCCTCCGGTTTGCTTCTTATATTTTCCCTGCGCCTGTGCCGAGGTGCGAATGGCTTCGCGGTACGGAATCTTTGGCATATGCACCACCACTTCCGCACCATATTTGCGCCGTAATTTTTCAAGGGCAAGATCGATGTGCAACTGGCCCATCCCGCTTAACACCATTTCCTTCGTGTCGGCATGTCGAGAAAATTCAAGCGTCGGATCTTCTTCGATCAACTTATGCAGCCCGAGACTGATTTTTTCGATATCAGCATTGGACTTCGGCTCGATCGCAAAGGACAGCACAGGTCGCGGAAGCACCGTCTTCGGATAACAGATCGGAGCATGTTCGTCACAAAGCGTGTCGCCGGTTTGCGTATCTTTGAGTTTCCCAATGGCCACGATCTCCCCTGCTCCAGCCGAAGGCACGGCGGTATGTTTTTCCCCCAACACTCTGTATAGATGTCCGCTTTTCTCCTTGCTACCGCGAGAACTGTTGAAGACCATTGAGTCTGCATCAAGGACCCCCGACAGGACCCGCAGATAAGACAGCCGTCCGACAAACGGGTCAATCAATGTTTTGAAGACGATCCCTGAAAATGGGTCCTCTTGAACGGCACAACGGCTCACCCCTTCTCCTGTATCCGGACGCAGGCCTTCCAACGGAATTCTCGCCGTCCGGTCCATTGGCGATGGCAGGAAATCGACGATCGCATTGAGGAGTGGAATAATTCCAATATTCTTGATTGCCGAACCGCCGTAGAGCGGGACAATCGTACCGGCCTGGACGCCAAGGCGAAGTCCATTGATCAGATCCTCCTGCATCAGTTCACCCGAAGCAAGATATTGTTCCAGTAATCGATCATCACACTCGGCCGCCGCCTCCTGAATACGCTTCCGTGCGTCCCCTACCATCACCCGCGCATTCTCAGGTATCCGCAACTGCTGAACCGCGGGAGTTTCCTTGCGCGAAGTCAAGACGCACTGTTGAACAAGATCCAGCACCCCTTCAAGCTGGAGGCCACTGCCAACAGGCAACGACATCGGTAATGGCATGATCCCAAGATCGCGTTGACACATCGCGACAATCCCTTCGAGAGAGGTACCATCTTTATCCAATTCGTTAAGGAACAGGAGGCATGGCAAGCTGAGCGCTGTGACGCGAGACCAGACTCTGATGAGTTCGCTCCGGATTCCCGATGTGGCACCCGCCAGTAGAATCACAGCGTCCACCGCTCGCAATGCCATGGCTGTCTCCCCGAGCAGGTTCAGCGCGCCGGGGGGATCGACAAGATTGATGGTAGTGTGATTCCAGGAACAATGGAGGAGACTGGTACTGACGGAATTGTGCCGGTGCAATTCTTCTGGCTCGAAATCCGAGACGGTCGTTCCTTGTGCGACCGATCCGAGGTGGGGAACAGTGCCGGCGGCAAAGAGCATGGCCTCAGCCAGCGAAGTCTTCCCGGCACCGGCACTCGAGATCAGGGCCACATTTCTGAGTGACTCTCTGCCTAGCTCGCTCATGGCGCCCTCCTCATGCTAGTCGGAAGAAGTCGTTTCTTCCGAAAATGACAAGGCCTCCTTACATCGTGACCATTTCTCCTTTGTTCACACGTCGGCATCAGGGGTTGTCAACCATCCTTGATCGGCAAAGCTGACATAGCGTCCATCGCCGACGACAAGATGGTCTAAAACTCGAATGCCCAGCACCTCCCCTGCCGATACCAGCCGGGCCGTCAAGACACGATCTTCCTGGCTTGGCGTAGGGTCGCCGCTAGGATGGTTGTGCAGGAAAATCACTGCCGCCGCGGATTCTTTTACTGCAAGTGTGAACACTTCACGCGGATGGACAATGCTGAGGGTCAAACTGCCCTCCGATACCGTGGCGTCGCGCATAATGGCGTGCTTGGCATCGAGTAACACAACTTTAAAAACTTCGTGACGGAGATCGCGCAAGCTTGGATGGTAATGGGTAAAAAGGTCGCGGCTGGAGGTAATTTTTGTTCCTTTGCACAGAGGACCAGCGAGAGCGCGTTTTCCCAGTTCAAGGGCCGCCTTCAGTTGAGCGGATTTGGCCTTCCCTACACCTGGGATTGCGCAGAGCTCTTCGATTCCGCATTGTGCAAGTCCAGCGACTCCACCAAGCCGATCTAGGATATCCATCCCCACTTGTACCGCTGAAGAGCCGCGACGACCAACTCGAAGAAGAATGGCGAGGAGTTGGGCATCGGTAAGCACGTGTGGCCCTTGAGAGAGTAGGCGTTCGCGTGGCCGTTCTGTCTCAGGCCATTGAGCGATGCCTTGTCCTCCTTTCTTAGCAGCCACTTATCCTCCTCGGACAAAAAATGACACTCTGAACATTATCGTACTCATATTCACCCCGTGGTAGCCCTTTGTAAACAAATACGTATCATCTAAGCTGTTGAAATTACGTACAG
>JAYTTD010000032.1:0-8857 GCA_043745235.1 Nitrospira sp.
GAAGGAGGTCAAGCAGCGCTTCGACTTCAAAGACTCGAAGACGGAGATTACGTTGAAGGAGAAGGAAAAGGAACTGGTCCTGGTGTCCGACGATGAGTATAAGCTCAATGCGGTGGACGATATTATTAAGACCAAGTGTGTGAAGCGCGGGGTCTCGCTGAAGGCGTTCACCTATGGGACCGTGGAGGCAGCGCTGGGCGGGACGGTGCGCCAGGTGGCGAAGATTCAAAGCGGGATCGCGGCGGATAAGGCGAAAGAAGTGACGAAGGCCATCAAGGAGTCCAAGCTGAAAGTGCAGGCGCAGATTCAGGGCGAACAGGTGCGCGTGCTAAGCAAGAGCAAGGATGACCTCCAAGCGGCCATGGCGTTTCTCAAGAGCAAGGATTTCGGAATTGATTTGCAGTTCACCAATTACCGCTAAGACGAGATGCTGAAACAGGCCCCCAACTGCGTTCTCAGTCGGTCGTTCACCTCAACGTGTATATGCAGCACGCCGCGGCCCTCGACTCTCCCTGCGGCTTTGTTGGATGACCTGTTTGAGCATCCCGGATAGATTCTGTACTGTTCAACACATGACACACGCTCTTGCCCTTCTGCTTTTTTTCATTGCAGTTCTCGCAGGCTGCAATCGCAGCGATCCCATCGTCGTGATCCAGCTCCATCCGAAAAATCCTGACATCATCTACGTCGCGACGAACGACTACATCTATAAGACACGCGATGGAGGCCAGACTTGGACGAATCTGTCGCAGGGCATGAGCCACTCGCGCGTGATTTCGATGGCGATTGACCCGGCCTATCCGGCCACAGTGTATGCCGGCACAAAAGGCGATGCGGTGTACAAGAGTTACGATGGGGGGCAGCGTTGGGTTTCGCAACGAGCCGGGTTGGACGATGTGACGATCTCTTCCGTAGTCAATCAGTTTGTCTTCAATCCGGCGGACAACACGCACCTGTTCGCCGCGACGACGATGGGCGTATTTGAAACCAAGAATGCCGGCGACAGTTGGACGAAGCGAATGGACGGTATGAAAGAAGTGCTGATGGTGATGACGCTTGGGATGGACCCCACGAGGCCGTCGATTCTCTATGCGGGTACGAGCGGCGGGGTCTATAAATCAGCCGATCAAGCGTGGCATTGGGAAAAAGTGAATAACGGGCTCGTGTCCCCTGCCATCATCAAATCGTCACGCGCGCTGAGTGTCACAGCGATTCTGGTCGATCCCTATGAGGCGGATACGGTGTATGCCTCGACGCTCGAAGGGCTCTATAAGTCGACGGATGCGGCGGCATCGTGGATACGGATCGGCCAGTCCCTGAAGGATCAAATGGTGTTTTCAATGATCTTGGATCGGGCGAGAAAGGGCGTGATTTACTTGGGTGGACGAGAAGGTATCCACCGGAGCGAAGACGGTGGATACACATGGACCACGCTGAATAAGGGGTTATCGACGCTGAACGTGCGGTCCCTCGCGCAGAGTGCTACCGATCCGCAGCTGTTTTATCTTGGGACGAATGGGAGCGGCTTGTACAAGAGTCGGAACAGGGGAGAGGAGTGGGAGTTGGTCCCCACCATTCTGCCTAGCCAGTGAGAGGATTATTGCTGCGGGCCGGTACCCCGTCCCTGGATGGTCGAACCAACTGAAGACGATCCGAACGACGAGCCAACACTCGACTCTCCGAGGCTCGAGCCCACGCTAGAGCCGCCGAAGCTTGACCCTACCGTCGAATCTGACAGGTTAGATCCCACTGTGGAACGTTGGAGCGATGAGCCAACGGCCGAAGATGATTCGTTGTTGAAGGTGGACTCGCCGATTGAAGGGCCCGCACGGCCCGTGGCGCCGATCCTAAATCCTGCTGGGCCTGAGCTGCCAATGTCGTGGCTGTTTTTCGATGGCGCCCCTATATTTTGGCCGGTCACGCCTTCCGCGCCGATCGTGTTGCCGGTCTTTGGAGTTTTTCCGATACTCGGCCCTGCTGCTGGTGCGTTGCCGATACTGGTGCCCGTCTTTGGCCCTGTCGAGAGTTTCGGCATGCGGATGTCTCTCTCAATCGATTCTTCCATTTCGCGAATTGAGTACGCTTCCCGACCAGAGTTTTCAAAGCCTCCTGAGTTACGACTGTTGGTCGAGGTGCTGATGCGTTCGAGCGTCGCGCGCAGTTTCTTCAGATCCGCGCGGACCCTGGCGACGGTCGGGATCAGTTCGCTGAGCATGATGCCACGCGAAGCCATCGAATGATTCGACATTTTTGTTTGGGTGGACTTAAGTAAATCTCCGACCTCGTCTCCCATTTCTTCGACCTGCTGAAGCTCCGAGAGATCGGTCTTGCAGCAATCGAGGAAGTCGCGATACTTATTCAGAAATATCGATACGTCGCCCTGCAGATTGTCGACCTTGAAATCGCGTGGCGGTTTTTCACCCGCGGGTGTTTCTCCTTCTTGCTCTGCTGTCCGGGTTTTTTCCTTTTCAACAAGCGGCACACACCCAGGCCCTTGCTTTGCTGAATATTGCTGATCGGCTTTTTGATCGGGGCACCAATAGAGGGGTGATGCCGCTGACGCCGTGGCGGCTATGATACCGCTGAACGTGAAAACGACTCCTGCCAAGAAAACGGTCAAGCAGAGTGTCCTGGCTGTTGTGAATGAACGCATAAAACCATTTTCAACCCGACTTGAACCCTTGTCAATGAAACTCACCAACTCTGTGCGCTTGACGGATTGTTCAATTGGCTAGGTGCCTGCCCGACATTGCGGTTCGTCTCGAGATGAAGAAGGGGAAGGGATATGCGCAACTGCAGACCTCGAAAACCAGAGTAGTGGAGTGAACATCAAGCGCTCGGGCGCCGAGGCATGCGGTTTCCCTGTAGACCCGAATTAACCTAGAGCGGGATATTCTCCATCACTGGGGGAGCGATATTCCGCATCAGCCTCTTTCGCTCTCAGATTTTAGAGAAAAACAGGATGATTATATACTTTACGCACCCACCACAAGCTCCCACGTTAAAAGTGCGAATGAGTGGTGATCGAGGATGTTTACGGAGTATTGTACTTCATATAATCTGTTACTATAATGTCGATCCTATTTGAGGGACAGCATGCCAAAATTTACTCACCATACTGATCGCCCGGACTTCGATAGGAAGAAGTTCAAAGAGCTGATCCTTTACATCACCTCTCGCTGTGAGAATGATAAGTTCTGGAATGCCACCAAACTCAATAAGGTCTTGTTTTATTCTGATTTCGTTGCCTTCATGGATAAAGGTACTCCAATTACAGGAGCAGAATACTTCGCTCTAGAGAGAGGGCCAGCTCCTAAGGCTTTAGTGCCTGTTCGAGATGAAATGATTAAAAATGGAGATTTGGCAATTGAAAGACGAACATTTCAGCATCGGCTTATCGCATTAAGAGAGCCAGAATATGATTTGTTCTCAGCGCAAGAAATTGCCATTGTGAATAAGGTTATTGTGGCCCTGAAAGGTAAGACCGCTGAAACTGTGAGTGAAATGTCTCATGCCTTCCTGGGCTGGAAGGCGGCATGGGCTGAAGGACAGGTAACTAGGGCCAACATAACCATTCCTTATAGGACAGCATTTATTTCAAATCAGCCTCTCGATGAATTTGAGGCAGCCTGTGGGATGGACTTAATAAAGAAGTATGGATGGGCCTGCTAATCGTCCTCCCTATGAGCTTGTCGAGGATGAACTCTATAATGCTCAATGTGCTGGTCTCGGCATAAATCAACAAGCACTAGATGCTATTCTGCACGATCTTACATGGACTATTTCGAGAGTTCCCACAGAATTTCCTCGCATCCCCACGTCGAACATTCGACGCGCAATTCATGATGGAAATCCTCGACTGAGGGTATGGTTCAGTTTCGACGGAGCCCGTGTCATTTTAAGATCAATCGAGAGATATGAACGGAACGAAAATGGCGCCACCTAATCGCAGTAAGCCCATTTCTCTTCATCCTCTCAAGCTCGATGACATTTTGAGAATTATGGTGCAGTCCCGCGCTTCAAAGAAGCCAGTCATGCCGAAACTATCAAAGTCCAAACCTTCATCGAAGGCCTCATCTTAACCAATCATCTGTAAGTCAGCCTCTTGCCTTCTGTGGCACGGATCGCGCCGTGGTTGCGGATTGCATCGTTGACAGTCCGTGCATTGTAGCGGAAATTAAATTCATCGAGGTAACGATGCAGATGCTTCTGGCTGACGTGGTGATAGGTGCCAGTGAGCCCACGCTTGAGTAAGCTGAAATAACCCTCAACGGTATTCGTACTGGCCTCACCACGCACATATTCTTTTTGTGAATGGTTCACGGTTTGATGATCGGCAAACTGTTTTCCAACAGCCTTATAGCCAGGATGTTCATCGGTCATGAGTTTCGCCTCGGGCTGCACATGCTCTTGCATTGACCGCTTGAGATTGAGCGCGGTCACTCTCGGCATAGTGAACGACCGAACACGGCCTCCCCGCTCTACCAGCGCAAAGACAGGCATTTTATTATCGATATGGCCCATGCCGCGTGACTTGCCACCGATATAGGTTTCGTCCGCTTCGACGATCCCGCCGAGTTTGTCACCGAATGGGGCTTGCTTCATCGAGTGCCGAATACGATGCGCCATGAACCATGCGGACTTGTAGGTGATGTTCAACATGCGATGCAGCTGATGGGCACTCATGCCTTTCTTGGATGAGGCCATGAGTTGAAACGCTATGAACCATTTCGTGAGCGGGATTTTTGAATCTTCAAAGATCGTTCCCACGGTGGCTGAAAATTGCTTCCGACACTTGGCGCACTTCAGGACGACACGCGATGAACCTGACACATTGAGCGTATACACCTTCTCGGCCTGACACCGGATACAACGCGGACCATTCGGCCAGCGGATGCGCGCTAGGTGTTCATAGGCCGCTTTCTCGTCTGTCAGATGCTTCCCGCTCAGTAGATTCTGTCCCATGTCATCCCCCGTTATGTCCCAATCACCTGTTAACATGGTACTAAATCACTATGGGTTTGTCAAGTATATAATCATGCATTCAGTGCTTCGTAAGTCCATGAATTTCCTATTGACAAGTCTTTTTGTCGGTGTATACTGCGCACCTGAGTGGGAGAAAGTGGGTGAAATTGGTTATTAAAAGTTTATGGGTGCCTCCAGACATATCTCAGTCATGGCAGAGGAGGTGCTATTTTGGCTTGTTCAGCAAGGTGCTCGAACTTATCTAGACTGTACAGTGGGATACAGTGGGCATGCTGAAAAAATTCTTGAGGCGAGCGGCCCTCACGGCAGGCTTATCGGGTTCGATCGCGATGCAGTGGCCATTGCAGCTAGTCGGGAAAGGCTCACCCGATTTGGTGACCGCGTGCGTCTTTTCCATGGTCATTTTGCAGATCTGAAACAGCATCTTGCTGCCAGTGGCATTGGCCAGGTTGATGGAATCTTGTTTGATCTTGGAATCTCGTCCGCACAGTTGGAAGAGTCTGTTCGCGGCTTCAGCTTTCAAGGGGATGGTCCGTTGGACATGCGTATGGATCAATCGGTGAGCGGGACCGCAGCTGACCTGATCAATCGATGGCCGGAAGCGCAGTTGGCCGACACGATTTTTCAATTCGGCGAAGAACGGTTTTCTCGGCGAATTGCGCGTGCCATTGTTCATGCGCGTGAGCACCATCCGTTGGCGACGACGAAAGAGTTGGTTTCCGCGATCGAGGGGGCGGTTCCAGCGAATTATCGGCATGGTCGTATCCACTGTGCCACCCGGACGTTCCAGGCCTTTCGCATTGCAGTGAATCAGGAGCTTGACTGTCTCGAACCGGCATTGCGCGATGCGGTAGATGTGTTGACTCCAGGCGGCCGCCTCTGTGTGATTTCATTCCATTCGCTGGAAGATCGAATTGTAAAACACACGTTTCGGGCGCTCTCCGGTAAGGACAATCCTTCATTGATGGTGCTCACCAAGAAACCGCAGATCCCGACCAGGGAAGAATCGGAACGGAATCCTCGATCCCGCAGTGCCAAGTTACGGGCTGCTCAACGGGTTTCCAAGGAAGGGTACTCATGAAGATATTGACGATTGTGGCTGGTGTGATGTTGGTCTTCGTATTCGTGTGGGAACGTGTCGATGTCGTTCGGTTGGGTTATCAGATCGAACGATTGAAGACTCAGAAAGTATTGCTGGAGCGAGAGCGGGATCAATTGCAAGTAAATTTTTCTGCGCTGACGGCTCCGGAGAGGATCGCGAGGGTGGCGACTGAAAAGTTGGGGCTGGTTCCTCCGCAGCAGGGCCAAGTGCTGATGGTGCATCAGCCTGGAGAGGTTCCGAGCCTGCCACTCCCACCGGTGGAGCAAGTCCGTCTGGCGAGACATGTCGCAGCTGAGAGGGCAGGCGAGTGACTGCCGGCCCTTCTCGCGGCCGCCGCTATGTGATGCTGCTCTTGCTCCTCTGTGGGTTCAGCATCATTCTATTTCGGCTGGTCACGCTCCAAGTGCTTCAAGCAGCAGAACTCACGGCGAAGGCCGATCGGCAACATCAAAAGACAGTGTCCTTCGAAGGAGCCAGAGGTATGGTGTCGGATCGGCACGGCAAAGTGCTCGCGATGAATGTGGAGGTGCCGTCCGTGTTCGGTGTACCGACCGCGCTCGAGAGCCCGTCGACGGTCGCCCGCAGTCTTTCACCGGTGCTCCATATTCGAAGCGCTGAGCTTGAGAGAAAACTTCGGCAAGACAAGAGCTTCGTGTGGCTGGCGCGAAAGGTCGAGCCTGAGCAAGGCCGTCGGCTGGAGCAGTTGTCGTTGGACGGCATCGGTGTGGTGATGGAGGGACGACGGTTTTATCCTAAGGGCCCGTTGCTGGCCCATGTCCTCGGATTTTCCGGGATGGACGGGCAAGGGCTTGAGGGGCTCGAGCGCCGATACGATTCGCACCTGCATGGAGAAAAGCGCGTCACAGTTCTGCAGCGCGATGCGTTAGGCCGCACGGTTTTCCCCAAGGGTTTGGCGGAGCAAGTGCCTACGCCGGGACATGCCCTCACGCTGACCGTCGATGAAGTCATCCAATACATTGCAGAAAAAGAACTGGAAGAGGCCGTCACTCATTCCCGTGCCAAGTCTGGGACGATCATCGTCATGGAGCCACATTCGGGTGCGATTCTCGCGATGGCAGTCAGTCCACGATTCGATCCGAATGTCGTCACCACGTTGACGCCAGACCGGTGGCGCAATCGTGCTCTGACGGATACGTATGAGCCTGGATCGACCATGAAAATTGTGGTTGCGGCTGCAGCGCTTGAAGAAAAAGTGATGACGCCCAACTCCATGGTCTTCGGTGAAAACGGCCAGATGGTGATTGCGAATACGACCATTCATGATCATGAAAAACTTGGATGGATGACCTTCTCTGAAGTGATTCAAAAATCCAGCAATATCGGTTCGGCCAAAGCTGGAATAGCTCTCGGAGAGCACCGGCTCTACCGCTACCTCCAAGCGTTCGGATTCGGTCAACGCACAGAAATCGATCTTCCGGGTGAAGTGAGCGGGCTCTTAAAGGCTCCCAAAGACTGGGGCCGTCGATCGCTGGCGTCGATTTCGATGGGGCAAGAGGTCGGGGTGACGCCTCTTCAGATGGTGTCAGCGATGGCGACCCTTGCCAATGGGGGCGTGATGATGAAGCCCTATGTGGTGTCCGAGGTTCGAGATCAGAAAGGTCGCTTGCTCAAGGAAGTCCTACCACAAGTCAAGCGGCGAACCGTGTCACCAGAGACGGCCAGGACAATGACGACCATGCTGGAAGGTGTCGTGACGAATGGGACGGGAGCGAAGGGGGCTATTTCTGGATTCCGTGTGGCGGGCAAAACCGGGACCGCGCAAAAGATCGATCCGCAAACCGGCGCTTACTCCTCTACGAAGTTTGTCGGATCATTTGTCGGGTATGTGCCGGCAGAGTCTCCGCGGGTGGCGATGATCGTGGTTCTTGATGAACCTCAAGGCGAAGCCTGGGGCGGGACTGTGGCGGCACCTGTCTTTCGGAGGGTTGGGGAGCAGGTACTCAACTATCTTGGTGTGTCCAGGGAGGACACTGTGAAAATCGCACTGGCGATGAAGGGCGACTAAGAGGCCATGGCGCGCGACCCTATTACTGTCACGCAGTTGCTCGCGGCACTCCGTGGGCAGGTCGAGATTCTGGAGCAGCGAGGCGATGCGAGTTGCCTGGTGCATGCGATCACGGACGATTCGCGTGCCGTGACGGGAGGAAGTCTTTTTGTTGCCGTCAAGGGTGAGCGCGTGGATGGTCACGGATTTGTCGAACAGGCCACCAAGGCCGGAGCGGTTGCGGTGGTCGCGCAGGCGCCTGTGGCATCAGGGCCATTACCGTTTGTGCTGGTGGGTGATTCGCGCAAGGCGCTTGGTCTTCTCGGCAGCCGGTTTCATGGGGATCCATCCACCCGTCTCAAGATGATTGGTGTGACGGGCACAAATGGGAAGACGACGACGACGTATCTCTGCAAAGCGTTGCTGGAAGGGATCGGCCGACGGGTGGGGTTGATCGGTACGGTGGGGTATCAGATCGGAGAGGAGATACTTCCAGCCTCTCACACGACGCCCGGCGCACTCGACCTTCAAGAACTCTTGGCGAAGATGGTCGAAGGCGGGCTCACCGCCGCAGTGATGGAAGTGTCGTCCCATGCCCTTACGTTAGATCGGACCTCGGGTTGCGAGTATGACGTGGCGGTCTTCACGAACCTCACGCAGGATCACCTCGATTTTCATCACACGATGGATGAGTACTTTAAGGCGAAGTTACGACTGTTTGCCGGATTGGCTGGAGGGCAGAAGGCAGGAAAGCGCGCCCTCGT
>JAYTTD010000033.1:0-8833 GCA_043745235.1 Nitrospira sp.
GAACTCAATCGCCATGAAGCGCTGCTTCGTGCTTTGCTTCAAATCCTTGAGCACACTCTGGTAACCGGGGTTATAGGAAATCACCAGGAGGAAGTCGTCGGCCGCTTCGAGAATCTGGCCTTTCTTTTCAATCGGCAGGAAGCGGCGATCGTCGCTCAGGGGATGGATGATGACCGTCGTGTCCTTGCGCGCCTCGACGATCTCGTCCAAGTAGACGATCGCGCCATGCTTCACGCCAAGCGTCAGCGGCCCATCGACCCAGACCGTCTCTTGGCCCTTGAGCAAATACCGCCCCACTAAATCAGACGCGGTGAGATCTTCGTGACAGGCCACCGTGATCAAGGGACGACCAAGCCGGTAGGCCATATGCTGAACGAATCGGGTCTTGCCGCACCCGGTTGGCCCCTTGAGCATGACCGGCATCTTGCTGTTTGCTGCAATTGTGAACAGACCGATCTCACCACAGACCTCCGCGTAGAATGGCTCTCGCTCGATCCGATAGTGCCCGACGTCGACTTCTCGTCCTTGCTGACTCATGGCTACCTGTCCTTGTAAGTTCACACTGTCTCGCTCTGTGGTAGGGCACGATAAACGGAACCGAGGTTGAAGATCAAGCGATGCGGCTAGCAGGAAGCTGAGAAATTCCGCCAGCGTCCCAGGCGTGTCTGTCTTGTTCGTTTGGTCTATCTCGTTTATTTGGTTTGTCTTGTTTGTTTAGTTGGTTTGGTTCGAAGCACGGAAGAAACTAAACGAACCAGATAAACCAAATCAACCGCAATTTGCTAGGCGGCTTTCACACCGTTAAGCACGTCGCGCACTTTTTGCGCCAGCACGTGGGGTAAGAAGGGCTTTGGCAGAAATCCGGTCTCGCGGCTCACGCCGCCTTGATCAAACACCGGATGGTCCGGATACCCCGACATGTACAGCACTTTGATCCCTGGTCGAACGGTCAAGATTTTCTCCGCGACTTCAGGTCCGCTCATCTGTGGCATCACAACATCGGTCAACAACAGATGGATGGGCCCCACGTACTTTGCGCTGGTGAGGAGGGCTTCGATGCCATGGCGCGCCTCCAGCACCGTATAGCCATGGAGCCGCAACGTCTCGTGCACAAGACCTCGGACCGCCGGCTCGTCCTCAACCAAGAGGATCGTTTCGCGGCCATGTGCTGGATCAATTGCTTCGACCACCACCGCCGTCCCCTGTACCCCATGTTCAACCCGTGGGAAGTAGATCCGGAACGTCGTGCCTCGACCAGGAGCACTCTCCACGGTGATGCTTCCCCCGCTCTGCTTGACGATGCCATAGACGGTCGAGAGTCCCAATCCCGTCCCTTTCCCTTTCTCTTTTGTCGTGAAGAACGGCTCAAACAGATGCGATCGGGTCTCCGCATCCATCCCATGGCCATTATCACGAACGCCCAGCAACACATACGATCCCGGGGCCACCCCCACGGCATCCAGACGCACTTCGTCCCCAATCGTCACATTCCGGGTTTCGATCGTCAGGCGCCCGCCCTTGGGCATCGCATCGCGCGCATTGACCACCAGATTCATGATGACCTGCTCAACCTGTCCAGGGTCCGCCTTGATGGCGCCGGCAGACGCATCGAGTTCGGCACTGAGTTCGACGATATCTTCACCGATAAGACGCCGCAACATGCCATCCATATTGGCGACAAGGGCATTGAGATCGAGGACTTTTGTCGCGATGAACTGTCGGCGACTGAACGCCAGTAATTGACGGGTCAGCCCGGTGGCCCGGTCTGCCGCCTTCTTCACCTCCTCCATGTCCTTCCGCATGGCATCGGTGGGACCCAGGCGGCCCAGGAGCAACTCGCTATACCCTCGAATCACTGTGAGAAGATTATTGAAATCGTGTGCCATGCCGCCGGCCAATCGCCCCACCGCCTCCATCTTCTGCGCTTGTCGCAATTGCGCCTCGGTTTCCCGTAACACCCCTTCCGTTCTAGCCCGCTCGCCAAATTGGCCGATCTTGAGACCAATGTCTTCCACCATCTTCAACAACTCGTCATCGAACTGCCTTACCGGATGACTGAAGAATTCGATGACGCCTTCGGTCTCATTGCCTACTAGAATAGGAAATCCAAACGCCCCGTGAAACCCACCTTGTCGAGTTTGCGCTTCACGAGTGACATCGCCTTCCAGTGCGATGTCCGTCACCCAAACCGACTTACTACTGGCCCAAACACGTCCAGGCAAACCCTCGCCGCGTGTCACCGCACGCTGCCAGGTGTCCAGGGTAAATGGATCGGCCTGCACAGACAGCGCCTTCCACTGATCAACACAACGCAGTACCATGGCCACTTTATCCACTCGCCAGAACACACCAAGATCCCATTCCAGATTCTCCCCGATTGCCTGGATGATTTTCGGAACAGCCTCTTCCATGGTCGTCGCCTCGGAAAGAACTCGGGTCACCGCATACTGAGAGGCGAGACGCCGTTCAGCACGGCGGCGGTCGGTGATGTCCCTGATAAAGGCGCTGAAGATGTAGGTATCCCCGATTTTTGCCGGTGACACAGCAAGCTCAACGGGAAGCGCTCGCCCGTCCTTGTGTTGGCCGACAATTTCAATCCGGCGGTTCAAGATCGCTCCAGCCCCTGTTCGAAGAAATTCACGGAGGCCATGCTCATACCCCTGACGATCCTGTTCAGGAATGATGGTCTCGGAAAGGGCCCGCCCCAGCGCTTCCTCGCGGGACCACCCGAAAATCGTGGTCGCCTGCGCGTTCCAATCAGTCACAATCCCGGACGAATCGATGGTAATCACCCCGTCAAGCGCGGTATCGACGATGGCCCGATTTCGTTCCTGACTCTGGAGCAACGCGACTTCAGCGGCTTTTGCCCAAGCACTTTCCTGTTGTGCCTGTCGATGCTCTGCGCGCAAGCGCGCCGTGGCCCAGAGTAACAACCCCATCATGGGAATCCAGACCGCCCCGCCTATGATCCCGACTTTCCACAAGAAGGCATGAATAGGCGCCAGGATCTCCTGTCGCTCCATGTGCACCAGGACCGACCAGCCCAGCCCCGAGAATTCCCCAAAACCTTTGGTCTGGGCATAGCCAGTCACGACCTGAATATGCCGCTGCAGATGCTGTTCCTCAATAAACCCTGGTACGCCGGCTTCGCTCAGCAGGGCCGAAGGAAGTCCGAGTTCTTTGAGATTGATGGCCCCCTTGTGGCGCAAATCCGAGTCGACAAACACCCTGCCCTGCCGCGTCAATATTTGGTACTCAACACGCCCACCCCCTCCTGGTCGACCTTCAAGTAAGCGAATGGTCCTGGTCGTCACTTCCTCTAAAAATGGGATCCCCACCCTGGAAGTCACGACGCCCAGGAACGTGCCTTGCGCGTCGAGAATTGGGACCGTAAATGCGACCATCTCAACGCCACCCTCTGCTTCCTGCCTCGCGACGTCGGCAATGTCGAGTCGTCGCGTCGTACGCGCAGCGATAAACGATGCCGCGCGGCCATAGTCGCGTCCCACCGACGAGGGCTCCGTCGCAGCCACGACCGTACCCTGAACATCCATGACCTCTAACGACAGATAGATTGGGGAATACTCCTTCTTCATCCACTTCAAATACTCGGAGATATATCTCGGATCGGAAGTTCTCAACGCCAGGGCTCGAGCCATCATGAGGGCGTCGCCTTGGCGTTCGAACAGCATGCGATCGAGTTTCTCGGCCACTTCCGCTGCAGCCAGCTTGAACTCTCCTCCCGTCGCCTCCACGAAGCGATATTCGACGAATCGAATCAGCCCAATACCCACTAGGACCGCGAATACGGTCATGGCGATAAGGAGATGGGACAACCACCGATAACGGCGAAGATCGAGAAATGATAAGGCCGTTGAGGTCTTCATGATGTACGCGTCAGGGAGGCAATGAAGTTGGGAATCAGCATGGTAGGATGATAGGCCTGTTTCGATGCGCGCAATCCAGGAAGACCTGCATCATCCATCGCATTCAAGTATTCGGCTCCTTCCGCCACGGCCGTCCGACAGGTCTCCCGAAAGAGATACTGTGCCAGACCTGGAAGATTCCGATCCGTCACCTCTAAGAGGACACAGAATGTGGCGCTCGTCAACCAATAGCCAAAGGTATACGCACACACTCGACCGTGAGTCCTCACAACTCGCCCCGTGACTCGAAGTGCCGACGCCTGCGACCAAATGACTTCGTGCGCCGACACCGCATCAGCCAACAACATCGCACCAAACTCTTCGAGCCCTTCCGCTTGCTTCTGTCGTGACCAATCTCCTAGGAGGGCACGACAATTTTGACGGTCGCCAACCTGATAGGACCTCACCTCAAATACCTGCTCTCGTTCGAATCGATTACACAGAGCGCGTTGAGATTTATACCGATCACCCGCCAAGGCCGCGAGATCCGTCGCATGATACAGATAATCCGGTTCCTTGGGCATCAGACAATATCCCAGCCGTTTTAACTCCGGAACCAACTGGGACGGAACGTTCTCCACTCGGCTGACCGGCGAGTCGCCGTTCCATCGCCGCAGCAGGCCCATCGCCTCAGCCAGGGGCGCATCGATCGGGCCGGCCCCGATCGGAGGTAGGGGCATGAACCAGCCGTCTGGCGATTGCGCAAAGAGACAGAAGGTCCCCTGAAGCTCCATCCACCAATAGGCCAATAGTCCATTCCACATGTAGTGATAGACCGGTGAGTAGGCTGCGAGCAACTGCGCGTGGCACCACCCTGACCGATCCAATGCCGTCGCTATGCGCGGGATATCGTCCAGCGTGAGCCGATGCAGCGGCGCAGGCCCCCACTGGCCAGCTACGGCTTCGGTGAGCCGCGGAAGGAGGGCGAGCACGACCACGTCCTCCTGAAACCGCCCGATGAGGCGAGGATGCGCGACGACTTGGTCACGGATGCCCGGTTGATTGAGCAAGGCCATCACCCGGTCGGCATGACGCTGAATCTCTCCCGGAACCTCCTCTCGCATGAACGGACATTTTGTATCCCACCCCAACAAGACCTGGGCATGAGGCTCATCCCACATCAGCGCCAATGGATACAGCTGACAGTCGAGCGGACGCTGTTCGTAGATGCGGCAGGTTGAGGTCGCTGCGTCGAATGCCGGACAGAGATATCCGTCTCCTTGGGGAGCGGGAACCAGGATCACCTGTGACCCGCGCCGATCAGGAAAGGCCGCTCCCTCAATGCCTCCGGCCAGAGCGCGGGTGATTTCGTTCTCGGTAAAATATGGACGGAGGGCGCTGTCGGGGTCCGGGAACCGACAACAGACATCGCACTGGAGACAGATACGGCTCGGCACGAGTTGTGGCAGCGCGATCGGTGGTGTCTTGGAAACAGCCACCGGCTCAACGGGATATGCGGGCATAAAAGGATTCCAATTGATAGGCGGCTTATCCTAGCACCATTCTGCAAGAGTGCCCAAGGGGATGTCGATTCTTTCAGACTTCCCTTCTCAACGCACACCACAATACCTCGACCCACCTCCTCCGCACCAGAATACCGACTGAACGGTCTGTTCGAGATACGCTTCACAAGGAACGAGCGCTCAGACGATTTCGCATGGCAAGCCCTGCCGCCCTTCCCTCGCCGCTCCCTCTCGCCCCTTGTACGGTCGTAAAGCCCGTGTTACAGTTCTGTGGCCTCACATGAGGGGCTCTCATTGACACGGATACTGCCTCTGTCTGACTTGGCTACCTCTGACCTCCTTCACCGTTGCGCAATCATCCGTAACCAGCTGAACCACGCTGGCCTCTTTCCATCTCTACCCGGACAATCTTCTACTTCCGAAATAGCCACCACGACGACCTGGCGAATTGCCACCACACCGTTCTCTCTGACAAAAAACCAGTTAGACTTTTTCCACCAACTCGGACCGCAGCTTTTATCCTTTTATCGAGCCTTGAACCGCCTCTATGCCGACAGCGTACGCGGCCTCCAACCAGCCTGGGTGGCGGGATACTTGGACCAAGGCAAACCGGACGCGCTGCTCAGCTACAGCCGGATGAAACGGTTTCGTGACCAACTTCCCGCGGTCATCAGACCGGACATCATCCCCACCCAGGACGGCATGGTCATCACCGAGCTCGACTCAGTCCCAGGAGGAATCGGCATGACCGCATGCCTATCGGCGCTCTATGCCGAGGGGGAAGCTGGCAGCTCCTCACTCGTCGGAGGCCCCGAGGGGATGGTTCGGGGATTTGCGGCCATGTTGAGAGGCCAGCTCGCCCAGCATACGGGATGCGTCGCGATTCTGATGTCGGAGGAGGCCAAAGACTATCGGCCTGAAATGACGTGGCTTGCGGCCCGGCTTCGAGCGATCGGCCTCGACGCCTACTGCGTGGAACCTCGTCAGATTCGATTCACCGAAGAAGGCCTCCGGATCACCAGCGAGGACATGGACCAGCCGATCGCTTTGATCTATCGGTTCTATGAGTTATTCGACCTCCTGAACATTCCAAAATCCGAACTTGTCCAATATGCGATCAAGAAAGACCGGGTCGCCGTCACGCCCCCGTACAAGCCGGCGCTGGAAGAAAAGCTTGCCTTTGGCCTCCTCCATCACCCAGCCTTGCGACGGTTCTGGGAGCAGGCGTTGGGCCGGGAGATCTTCCTGCACCTGACCACCATCATGCCGCGCACGTGGATTCTCGATCCTGCGCCGATCCCTCCATCCGCCACGATTCCGGGTTTGACAATTGGCGGACGTGCCGTCATGAACTGGCACGATCTGGCCACGGCAACCCAGAAGGAACGGCACTTCGTGATCAAGCCATCGGGGTTCTCCGAACTCGCCTGGGGCAGCCGAGGCGTATCGGTTGGACACGATATGCCACAGGGAGAATGGGCCGGTGCCATCGACAAAGCCCTGGCTGCCTTTCCCCACACACCCTACATCCTGCAAGAATTCCACAAGGGCCGCCTGTATGAACTCGACTACTTCGATCCGGTGACGAGTGAGATGAACCGGATGTCCGGTCGCGCCAGGCTCTCGCCCTATTATTTCGTGAGTGGCGAAAAGACTGAGCTGGCTGGTATCCTGGCAACTGTTTGTCCGGCGGATAAGAAAGTGATCCACGGGATGAAAGACGCCGTCATGGTGCCCTGCGCAATTGAAACTAGTATTGAACGCAGTGAGGGGTTAGAAGTACAGGGCGCATGATGACCCTCTATCACGTGGCCTGGTGTCCCGATTGTAAGGAAGTGCGCCAGAAATTGGCGGACCTCCACATCGAATACGAGCAGGTCGTCGTGCCCGACTTTCGACCGATGCGCAAAGTGGTTCATGACGTCTCAGGCCAATACTATGTTCCTGTCCTCAAGGATGGAGACATGGTGTTGACGGAAACCGACGATATCCTCGATCATCTGGACAAGACCTACGGTCAGGAACGGATCGTCGGCAACTAATGGCCCCGGCAGGCCTGCCGATCTATTCGATAGGAAAAAGGAGACTGCATGGAAGCATGGAGACGCATCCTCGCTGACAGCATCGTGAAGCCAAAAGACTTGGCGGACCGGCTCGGTGTCGACGCGAAAGAAATCGAAGCCATCGTGGGCGATTATCCGATGCGCATTACCCCCACGGTGATGGCGACGATCAAAGAAAAAGGCGACGCCATTTGGAAACAGGTGGTTCCGGATATCGCAGAAATGGACGATGTCGAAGCGGAAGACGATCCGCTCGAGGAAGATCTCATGAGTCCGGTCCCGCATCTCGTCCATCGCTATCCGGATCGCGTGCTGCTGATGGTCACGAACCAATGCCCGATTTATTGTCGGTTCTGCACGAGAAAACGGCTGGTCGGGAAACCGGGATTCCTCAAGAAAGGCGAACTCGACCAGGCCATCGCCTACTTGCGCGAGCATACCGAAGTGCGCGACGTGATTCTCTCAGGCGGCGACCCCTTGCTCCTGCCAGATCATTTATTGGAGCGGATACTCAAGGCCCTGCGTACCATCCCGCATCTGGAACTGATTCGCCTCGGCTCCCGGGTGCCCGGCACGTTACCGGAACGGATTACCCCGGAGCTCTGCGCGATCGTCAAGAAGTACCACCCTATTTATATGAATCTGCACTTCAATCACCCGGACGAACTGACCCCGGCAGTCAAAGCAGCCTGCGGAATGTTGGCCGATGCCGGCGTGCCACTCGGCGCGCAAACCGTCCTGCTCAAAGGTGTGAACGACGATCCTGACATCATGAAACGATTGATGCATCAGCTCCTACTCGCGCGCATCAAACCTTACTATCTCTACCAAGCAGACCTGACCAAGGGCACGAATCACTTCCGGACTACGGTCGAGACAGGGCTGAATATCATTAAGTCGTTGCAGGGCCACACCAGCGGAATGGCGGTCCCGCACTTCGTGATCGATGCGCCAGGCGGCGGCGGCAAGATTCCCTTACTCCCCGGCGACTATATGGTGCACATGGATGCCGAGGGAGTCCTCTTGAAGAACTATGAGAACAAGGCATTCCACTATCCGCAACCGCAACAGGGATCCTCGCGGGAGCTGCCGATGGTCAGTGCAGGGCCTTCACTGGGATCGTGCAGTACTGGAGAGCACGACGACCTGTGAGCACCCGAACCACGCAGGGCATTTTGCCCTACCAACAGATTACGCAGCTGATCGCGAGCGGCGCCATCCACGCCGACGTACCGATCGAAGACCGGCAGATCCAGCCGGCCAGTCTCGATCTGCGTCTCGGACGCAAGGCCTATCGGTTGATCAGCAGCTTCCTGCCGGAGTTGTCCGAGATCACGAGCCGACTCAACGTCCTGGACTTCTACCAGTCCGACCTCGTGAT
>JAYTTD010000034.1:0-81706 GCA_043745235.1 Nitrospira sp.
GTTCCATCCTCTGACCAAATTACTCGTGTGATGATGGCAGCGAACCAGACCACCAACCTGCATAAAAAAGATTATCAATGGTGGCATTTACTATGGATCATTCCCATCTTCCCAATCGGAACCGAATATACGACGGTGGTGGTGGATCGTGATACGGTGCGCAGCCCGCAGTTTTACAGCGACTTTTTTGGGTCATTGAAGAAGTCGAGCGAGGGAATAAAATAAAAGAAACGCCTCCACCGGTTACCGTTTCTTGAGTTGATACAAAAACGGACCAGGTGACGGAGTGGTGAGAAGTTGTCAGTACGTCCGGTGAAAGTTGTTTGAGTGACTCCCATGGTTTTCTTCACGCAGCCTGCTTACCGGCGCGGGCTGTTGCTCCGCGTGTTCGACCGTGATCGCGGTGAGGACCTGCGTTATCCCGGCATAGCCATTCCCCTTCTTAAGCTAAGCTGTCCCTCGCAGTAGGACAATCCTGTGCCCAGCCACCGCTAGGGCCTTGTACTTCCTCGTGCGCGCTTGCGATTCCGCTCGACACCGATCAATACTCGAGGAACTCACTCTTGACAGCTCTTACTAAACGTATTATATAAATACCATACGTATTCTACGGAGGGCACCATGGGACCATCTCGCACCGAGCTCATGCAATTTAAAGTCACACCCTATGAGAAGAAGGTGATTGAGGATTTTGTTAGGAAACGGCGCGACAGCGTGTCCGAGTATGTGCGCAGCGCCGTCATTATGGATATGGTCTTAGAGGGGGAAGTGAAAGCGATGAAGATTGTGGTCGACACCATTGGGCGGAAAGCGGTGCAACTGCTCAGAAAACGTGCGGATCGATTGGCTGATTTGGGCGAGGAACCGATAGATTCACAATAAGGGAAGGAGGGGAGTGCGATGAGCGAGGGAGTCAGTAAGCGGTTATACAGCGTGAAGGAGGCCGGTCGGTATCTTGGGAGAAGTCCCTGGACGATCCGTCGCTTGATTTCGATAGGGTGTCTTCCTGAGGTCCGGCAGGGACGGCGCGTGATGGTCGACTTGGTGGACATGGATCAGTTTATTGAGAAATACAAACGGGAGGCTTCCGATGGGCATGATCTACCGCAGGAAGAAGAGAGATCCAACAACGGGACGCTTGATCGAGACCGGCCCGCATTGGATGAAGTACTACAGTGACGGGCGGCCAATTCTAGAAAGTACCAGGACGCTCGACCGGGTTGAGGCCAAGAGACTCCTGAAGGAGAAAGAAGGAGAGATTGCCACGGGGCTGTATCGGGGACCTAAGATTGAACGTATCCGCTTCGAGGATCTTGCCGCACTGGTGAAGCAGGACTATCAAATCAACAAACGAAAGACCCTGCGGCGCATTGATGAGTACATGCATCACTTGAAGACGTGTTTCAGGAAGATGCGCGCGTCCAGTATCACAACAGAGCGAATCAAGGCGTACATCGTGAAGCGCCAAGAGCAAGGCGCCGCAAACGGCACGATTAATCGAGAGCTTGCGTACCTGAAGCGCATGTTTCGGTTGGGGTTTGAACAGACCCCGCAACTGGTCGCGCGTGTCCCCCATATTCCCCAGTTGAAAGAGCACAACATTCGGTCCGGCTTCTTCGAGCATGAAGACTTTCTCGCGCTTCGAGGGGCGTTACCCGACTACGGCCAAGTGGCCGCGAGTCTCGCCTACTACAGCGGCATGCGGATGGGCGAAGTCTGTTCGCTGCAATGGCGGCAGGTGAACTGGACGGAAGGCAAGCTGTATCTTCAGGCCCAAGATACGAAGACCAATACCCCTCGCGTGCTGTATCTCACCGGGGATCTCTATCGGGTGCTGACAAAGTGGAAAAACCGATGTGATTTCAAGTGGCCAGCGTGCCCGTGGATCTGTCACCGAGGCGGGATTCGGCTCCAGAGCTTGAAGCATTCCTGGAGAAAGGCCTGTCAGGCGGTCGGAGTCGGGGACATGGTGAAGGATGCCACCAAAGGCCGCAAAATCTGGCAGGGCAAGATCCCTCACGATTTTCGACGGACTGCTGTCCGGAACATGGTCCGGGCAGGAGTGCCTGAGAAAGTAGCGATGGCGATTTCTGGCCACAAGACCCGGAGTGTCTTCGACCGGTACAACATTGTGAACGAGAAAGACCTGGAGCAGGCCGCGCGGTCCTTGTCGGCCTACTTCGAGCAGCAGACGGTTACACTTACGGTTACACTGGCTGAATTACGAGGGGAGAGCAGGGGGCCTGTAAGTCGCAAAGTGGTTGATTCGTCAGCGAAAGTTGTGGAGCTGGCGAGAGGAATTGAACCTCCAACCTGCGGTTTACAAAACCGCTGCTCTGCCATTGAGCTACGCCAGCCTGAACGCGATGGGTGTGGACGGATGTCGTTCGCATCGGACTGAAAACCTAGCAACTGTAGGTACGACTGTCAAGCGCGGCCTGTGCGAGACAGCCAAGATTTCGGTGAAGCCATCCACATCACCACGTGACGGTTGTCAGTAGAGTATTTCCCTGTGTTGGGAGTGAGCGAGATACCAGGCACACTCACTAGGTGGTTGTGGGTGGGGAGCTGTCGGCAGGAGGAGTATGAGTGAGCGCGTCAAGGGTTTCCTCAAGGACTCGGAGGGATTCATTGAGGAGGTCTGCTGCGCAGCTCATGGTCACATGAATTTGTTGGAGCGCCTCCTCCCATCGTCCTTCCTGGTGGAGGGTTTGAAAACGGCGATGATGTTCATCCAGGATCGCTTGTTTCGCATCGAGCATGAGACTATCGACAGCGGTCATGGGTGCCTCTCAATCGTGTGATCGAAGCGCACGGTAACAGACTCTGTTTCTCGCCATCAATCCATACGAATGGGTGGGCTATAATCTTCTTTAAGATTCGCATGTAAGATGTTGTTTTACAGTGGCATTGTGAGATTATTTTATTTGAGAAGTTCGACTAATCCAGTTCTATCTGCCCTTCCCAGCAGAGACTAGCTTCGTCTTGGCATTCCAGAGAATAAGGCCATTCAGGTGTGATATTTCACCAAGGGGCAGTTTTCTTGGCCTGCTCGACGCACAATTAACACGGTGTTTACTGGGAGTTCATAGGATTGGAATGTGTCTCGGTTAAGTTGGAGGCAGATGAAAATACAGACATCATCGCGCACGAATCACGATGCTTCTTCGGATGTATGCAGGACTCTTATCAATAGCTCTACGTTTTGTCCTGGTACCCAGCGTCATACTGTTCATCGCCTCGCTCGGGCAAGATGGCGGGAACAATTTTTCGAGCCGCGACTAGCACCATGACACAAACCACTATGGAACAAACTCTGCCGAACGGTTGGCCCAAGCGATTGATCCTTACGCTTACGGCCTATGACATCACGCGTGTTTGGGAAGCGGGCACGCGATTCATTCTGAGCCTGCTCACCCTGACGATTCTCCTTGGTCTGGCAGGTGGAGTTGTGAAAACGTTTCTCGACCTGCGGCTCCTCCTAACCGCCGACGTGGAAGTGGCCCTTCGTCACGTATTGGTCGATACGCTGACCCTGCTGGCCGTCGTCGAAGTGTTGAAGACTATCCTCGCATACTGCTCTGACGGGCGAGTCCGAGTCACGTTTATTATCGACACTGTTCTCGTCGTGATGTTGACGGAGGTCATTTCACGATGGTTCACAGGCGGGGACTGGCATCAATTCGCGATACTGGGAGGCATGTTACTCACGCTGGGTGTCATGCGCATCGTGGCCGTTCGATACAGTCCGGTGACGCCGACGGTCACGCAACAGGTCAATCAACTGGGGCTTTCATTTCCATAATCCCATTTGGAGGTACCTATGCCGATAAGTTCTCTTCTTGAATCAGGTCCGAGTGTTGGGGCACCGTATGATATCGATGTTCTTACGGCCACCATTCTCGACCAGCTCAATGAGCAGACCGTCATCAGCCTGGATACGCTTGTCTGCCTGATGCCTCAATACACATGGAATCAAATCTTCCACCGTGTAGACCAACTCTCCCGATGCAACAAGGTCGTCCTTCGCCGACACCAATTTGAGTACATGCTCTTCTCCCCTCATTTCGTGGCATAGGCATATCCTTCAAAGTCCGCAGCAAATGTGCGCGCGGGGTGCGAGACAGGCGCGACTGGACAGATTGGATTCCCACCTAGCTGCAGATCGTTTCGGCAACTTGAAGCCTGGAACCCGCGACAAGAAACTCCGAGCTCCGTAAGATCTCAACGACCGGTATTACCGGATTGTGGTATCTCCGTTGGTGCTTGGTTGAGTGGAGATACGGGAAGTTGCCGGATGAGGATAATCAATTCACGCCTATCCGTTTGCAGAATTTTTGACCATAGGCCCGAAGACGCAGGTTGCAAGGCCGAAAGAGGCTCAAATTCGAGTCCCCCCCATTGCGGCGCCAGTGGCTGCAGGGGCGTGATTCGGTCGCCCAGTGGGGAAGATGCGCCGGTGTCGGCAGTGAAACGGGCGTTCGATCGATAATTGCTCAGTATGAAATGCAGGTTCTCTCCCTCTAGAAAGATTCCGCCTGAGGTGACTTCCCGCGCACCTCCTGACAGGTGCCGTGATTGATAGAACGTAACCATTTCTTCAGACGCGGCCTTCTGTAAGGCGAGACTCAGCAATGGAGCCAAGAATATAATGTCTTTCTCGTCAAAAGCCTGGTGCCGACTGGGGACGCTGAGATCGTCGTAGAACGGCAATCGAATCAACGGCTCTCGGACCACGATACCTCTGAGGACTGCCATCATTTGTTCAGTGGATATATTGGCCGGATGGCTATATTCGGTCTGTTGCCAGAAGGTGCGGTCGGCTTGGAGTCGTACAAAGGCCTGTGGCGAGTCATAGATGGTGAGGGTGGGAAATTGCCCGGATGCGCATCCGGCGAGTGCCGCGAAGCCCAGAGGGAGCCAGGCCAGCCGGCGGTAGAACATGAACAATCGATTCATAGGGGTAGTATATTCCGAACGGGAAGAATGGAGCAATCAGTTGGCGACCGGGCGTACGAGGCGATGCGCCTCGGCAACTGGCGCTCGACCTCGGCTTGATCCCGGTGGTACTGCAGGCTCAAGGGCTTGCAGCGCGTCTTCTCGCGATTTGAAAAGCTCGACGTCATGTTTGTCGGATTTATCAACTTCGCGCTCATCGCGGACGGGTTGGGATAGTGTGAAGAGACTCCTGGGTTGTCTCTTTATCCAACCTATCAGGTTCCTTTGATCCAGCGAGCGAAATAAACCTGACAAACCAGATAGACCAGACAGACCAAATATCAGTGAGACTTATTGCTGTGCGAGATCGCGGTCTGAAGATCCTGGCGAGATAATAGTATGACGAATAATCTTGCCCTCCACGAGATAGACCACTAGCTCGGCGATGTTGGTGGCATGATCGGCTATCCGTTCGAGATATTTGGCGATGAAGCTCAGGCGAATGGCGCGCGTAATCGTGCGAGTGTCCTCGATCATGAATGAGAGCAGCTCTCGGAATATCTGCTCCATCAGATCATCGACGAAGTCGTCGTTCGCAAGCACTTTCCGCGCGAGCGTGGCATCATCCTTGACGAACGCATCGATGCTTTCCTTCACCATCGCCCGCGCCATCTTACCCATCATCGGGATATCGATGTAGGGCTTGAGCTGCGGTTCTTCGTTCAGCTCGATCGCCCGCTCTGAGATATTTTCCGCCAGATCGCTGATTCGCTCGAGTTCGGTGGCGATTTTCATCGCCGTTGTCACCAATCGCAAGTCTCGTGCGGCAGGCTGATGGAGGGCCAGCAAGCGGATACTGTCTTCGTCGATCTCCACATCCAATGCGTTGACCGCGTGGTCTCGTTCGATCACCTGTCGTGACAGGGTCGAATCGCGCGTGATCAGTGCGGTGAGGGCCTTGTCAATCTGGTCTTCTGCCAGACCGGCCATTCGCAGGAGCTTCGTCTTTAACTCGTCGAGTTCTTCGTCAAAGTGGCGTTGGGTCATTTCGTTTATCCAAATCGCCCGGTGATGTAGTCTTCAGTCTGCTTCTTGGAAGGCGTGGTAAAGATCTCCTTCGTGAGGCCAAACTCCACCATTTCGCCGAGGTACATGAACGCTGTCCAATCGGACACCCGTGCGGCCTGCTGCATGTTGTGGGTGACAATAACAACCGTCAAGTTTTGTTTCAAGGAAAAGAGCAGTTCTTCAATTTTGGCGGTGGCCACAGGATCCAACGCCGAGCAGGGCTCGTCCATCAGCAAGACATCCGGGTTGACCGCAAGCGCGCGGGCGATACAGAGCCGCTGTTGTTGCCCTCCTGAGAGACCGAAGGCGCTTGTTTGGAGACGATCTTTCACTTCATCCCATAGCCCTGCGCCTTTGAGTCCCTCTTCCACAATCTGATCTAACTGGCTGCGGTTTCGGATTCCATGAAGACGTGGCCCATAGGCCACGTTTTCGTAGATCGATTTTGGAAAGGGGTTCGATTTTTGAAAGACCATCCCGACACGTTTTCTCAGGTCGGTGATATCCACATCGGGACCATTGATATTCACGCCGTCAAGCAGCACGGTGCCCTCTACTCGAGCGCCTTCAATCAAGTCGTTGAGCCGATTCAGGCATCGCAGCAAGGTGGATTTCCCACAGCCGGACGGCCCAATGAACGAGGTGACCCCATTTTTGACAATGTTGATAGAGATGTTGGAGAGAGTCTGGTGGCTCCCGTAAAAAAAATTGACGTGATCCAACATCAGTTTGGCAGCGTGCATGGTGGAATTTTTGTCGGGCAACTGGCGATGAGGGTCCTGCATCTTGAGCGTTTCCGATTGGGGCAGCTGTTGTGTCAACGGTGGAGAAGCATACATAACGGTTTTCTATAAGACTGAGCCGGCATATCTCTTGCGGATGTGGTTCCGAAGGAGAATCGCGGTTAAATTTAGTAAGATGACGACGGCAATCAACACCAGGGTGGTGATGTAGACCATAGGCTTCGCTGCTTCTACATTGGGGGACTGAAAGCCCACATCGTAAATATGGAATCCCAGGTGCATGAACTTTCGATCGAAGTGGAAAAATGGCCAGGAACTGTCCACGGGGAGCGACGGCGCAAGCTTGACGACCCCTGTCAGCATGAGCGGTGCCACTTCACCAGCCGCCCGGGCCATCGCCAAAATCAATCCAGTCAGAATGCCCGGTAGTGCACAGGGTATCACGACTTTGAGCATCGTTTCCAATTTGGTTGCTCCAAGGGCTAATGAGCCTTCACGGAACTCTCTGGGCACGGCAGCCAGTCCTTCTTCTGTGGAGACAATGACGACTGGTACCGTGAGTAGGGCCAAGGTCAGTGACGCCCAGAGAATGCCGCCGGTGCCGAACGTCGGTGTCGGAAGCCGTTCAGGAAAGAAGAGCGTATCGAGGGTTCCGCCGATAGCGTAAATAAAAAATCCTAAGCCGAACACACCGAAAACAATCGAGGGCACGCCTGCAAGATTGTTGACGGCGATTCTCACGAGTCGAACCATGGCGCCTTGTTTGGCGTATTCTCGCAGATACAGCGCGGCAAGCACGCCGAAGGGGACGACGGCGAGGCTCATAACGATGACCATCATGACGGTTCCGAAAATGGCCGGGAAAATACCGCCTTCCGTGTTGGCTTCTCTGGGCTCGGTGCTGAGGACAGACCACACATTCGTGAGATAGACCCAGCTCTTGTGGAACAGGCCCATCTCGTTCGGGCGCAGGGCGCGAATGATCTGCCCTACTGAGATCTGCTTTTCTCGTCCGTTCGCATCCACCATGATGACCGAGTATTCGTCGAATTGTGCGCGCAACGTGTCCAACTCTAAGGTTTTAGCTTGGTAACGAGATTCAGCGGCAGCCACCTGTGCGTTGAGGGTATCGATCTTTCCTCTTTCCCTTGTATCGGGGGCGAGGGAAGAGGGTGAAGGAAAATTTTCCATTTCGAACGCACGGATCTTCAGCCGCGCCTGCTCGATCTCTGCGTTAATAGCGCCGATCTCGATTGTTTCGATCCGGGCAATCTGTTGATGGAGGGCATTGGTGGCGTTAATCAGTGGGGCCAAGACCATCCACCCCGCGTCATTCCCTTCTACCTGAAGGGTTTCTCCTTTGTAGACAGCCTTGATCCTCGCATACATGTTGCCCCATTCACGTCGCTCTAAGAGCACAACATCTGTCGGATATGTTTCTGAGGCAATCTGATCGTCATTGACCCATTTGAAATCGAGCCCATAGACATCACGATTTCCGATCTTGACCCGAAGGCGACCTTTCCCTTCGGGGCGGTCAGGCGTGATAGAGCGAGGGATGACTTCGCGGCCGGCCAGTTGTCCCATCACGCGCTGTCCATCTTTCAGGGTGAGTTCGACGATATTCGAAGTCCAAAAGTATCCCAAGCCGTTGATCATGATTAACAGCAAGAGCCCAAAGACCATAAGCAAGGATATCGAGACGGCGCCAGCGCATCCCCAGATAAAGAGGTTGCCGGAGGCGAGGGATATTTTGAATGAGGCTTGCATTAATACTGACTGTACTTTGTCCTCAACCGTTGCCGGATGATTTCCGCCACGGTGTTGATCAGGAACGTAAATACAAATAAGAGCACGGCTGCCAAGAATAGGGTGCGATAGAGTGTGCCCCCATGAGGAGCCTCTGGAATTTCCACGGCGATATTGGCCGACAACGTGCGAAATCCATTGAAGATGCTCCAATCCATGATGGGGGTGTTTCCCGTGGCCATGAGGACGATCATGGTTTCTCCAATGGCCCGGCCAAAGCCGATCATCAAGGCAGAGAAGATCCCAGGGCTTGCCGAGATCAACACGAGCTTGACCAAGGTCTGCCAACGGGTCGCTCCCAGGGCAAGAGATCCGGCGATCAAATGTCGTGGGACGTTGGACAGGGATTCCTCGGAAATACTAAAGATAATCGGCACAATGGCGAAGCCCATCGCAAACCCCACCACGAGCGCATTTCGTTGGTCATATCTGAGTCCCCAATTGGCGGCAAACCAGGCTTTATAGTCAGCTCCAAACAGGAATGACTCGATTGGCTGGTTCAAGCTCAAGCAGACCCAGACGGCACCGATGATGATAGGAATCAGGATAAACGTTTCCTGTCCTGGGCGAAGGCGGCGAATGATTGTGGTTGGGAGATAGTGCCAAAGAATCGCCGTGACTGCGATGCTCGCAGGCACGACCACTGTCATGGCGACCATCGCAGGGAAAATCCGTTCGAGCATAGGCGCCAGCCACAAACCGGCCAAAAACCCCAGGATGACAGTCGGGAGAGCCGCCATCATTTCGACGGTCGGTTTGATCTTGGCTCGAAGATCGGGGTGCATGAACATCGAGGTGTAGATGGCGCCTAAGAGAGCCAACGGTACGGCAATCAGCATCGCGTAGAGGGTCCCTTTCAGCGTGCCGAAGATCAGCGGGAGGAAGCCGAACTTCGCTTCAAAGTCATCGGAGCCGCTGGAAGATTGCCACACATGTTCCGGTCCCCCATAGCCTTCATACCAGACGGGATTGAACAGGGTCGCGAGTGTGATCTCCGGATGAAGGTTATGAATTGCATAGGTGAGCAATTCTCCTTGGTCGGTGAGGGCCACAGCTCCATCGGCTTTGGGGGAAAATGTCAGGGTACGAATCGCCTGGTGGTTCCCTGGAAGCTTCAACAGCGTCTGTTCGGAGGTCGCGTAGTGGACAAACACGTTGCCCTGCGTATCGCCGGTGATGAATCCTTTGTCGCGAAGCGACGGCGAGATCACTGTGACGGGAGAAGGATGCGCATCGAAGTGATGAATCGGGCGAAAGCGAGTCGTCGCACTTTCTTGAGTCTGACGCACCGGCATCCAGACTGAGACGTCGCCGGCGCTGCTGCCGATAACCAGCGAACGATCTCCAATCAAGTAGGACAGGGCGGTGACTGACGTGCCGGATGGAGCCACGGATGTGGTTTCGACAAGCGTCGGCACGGCGCCCTCCCGCACATTATAGTGATAGAGGTTTCCACCGGCTGTTCCAACCGAAAGTATTTCGCCGCGACTGTCAAAGATCAAGGCTGTCACGGGCTCATCGCCGTGACCTGTCAGTGCGACTGGGGCAGCGCCGAATGGTGTAGCAGCGTACAACAGGCGCCCTTGATCTGTCAGGGCCGCGACAAGTGAGCCTCCCTCCGTCGGCTGATAGGCCAACCGAGTAATGTGCTCTTTGGTCGGAGCCAATTGCACCGGAGATTCTAGTCTAACTGTTGGAACGATCTGGCGTACTCCCTCTTCAAAACCGGGCGTAAACTCGATCGCCACAGGAATGATGTGACCATCGTCCGTACTGAAGGCGAATCGATTGCCCGGCCCTACTGCTCGGGCGATGGAAGTGACATGGAGCTTGGTGAAACCTGCAGGAAGGTCATGGATGATGGGCGCGCCTGAGTGGGCATTGAAGAAGCGAATTTGTCGATCGGATCCTGCGCTGAGTTGATAGAGAATCTCTTGATATTCGTCCATTCCAACAAGGCTGGATTGCGGGAGTTCTCTTGTGGGAGGAGCGCCGGCAAAGTGAGTGATCTGGTTCCCCTGTGGAGAAAAGAACACGGGGGCTACTTCTTTCACCAAGAAAATAAAAATACCGATGATGCTCAGGATGACGGCGATCCCGCCCATGGTAATGACGATTTGCGCAAACCGATCAACGATGCGACGCCATGTCAGATGGGTTGTGTGTGGCGAGATTTGTGGCAGGGGCGTATGATCATACGCCCCTGCAACAGGGGAGGGGGACGGAGCGGCATCGCTGTCGCTAGTCAAGATTCTTGAGTTCTTTCTCGATCGCGTCGGCCTTCAGCGGGAAGAATCCGTCTTTGATCACCACTTTCTGCCCTTCTTTACTATAGATAAACTTGATGAACTCTTTGACGATCGGATCCAATGGTTTATTGGGCGTCTTGTTGACATAGAGATAGAGGTGGCGCCAGAGGGGGTATGTCCCATCGTCCGCATTTTGTTGGGAAGCCGCTTTAAACGGCATGCCCTCTTTCTCGGCCAGTGGAACGGCGCGTACGTTCGATGTGAGGTACCCGATGCCGCTGTAGCCGATGCCGGCTTGATCCTCGCTCACGCTTTGGACCACGGAGGCCGACCCTGGCTGTTCTTTGACTTCGTCCTTGAAATCTCCATTCTTTAGCGCATGTTCCTTGAAGAATCCATAGGTGCCGGAGGCCGAGTTCCGTCCATAGATACTGATAGGGCTGTTGCCCAGGCCGTCTTCCACGCCGGCCTGTTTCCAAAGCTGAATATTCTCGTTGTGGCCCCAGCGGCGGCTCTTGGAAAAGATCGCATCGACTTGCGCTATCGTGAGTCCCTTGACCTGGTTGTCCTTGTTGACGTAGACGGCCAGCGCGTCGATGGCGACCGGAAATGCCGTGGGTTTATATCTGAACTTTCTTTCGAAGGCATCCACCTCGGTGTTTTTCATTGAGCGGGACATCGGTCCCAACTGCGCTGTACCTTCGATCAAGGCCGGAGGAGCTGTGCTTGAGCCTTTGCCTTCGATCTGGATTTTAACGCTGGGGTATTGCTTGCGAAATCCTTCAGCCCAGAGTGTCATGAGATTGTTGAGCGTATCCGAGCCGATGCTGTTGACATTGCCGGATACCCCGCTGACTTTGATGTAGCCTTTGAGGGTTGGGTCGAGCGTGATCGCGTCATCGGCAAATGCCGGTTGGATACTGGAACCAAGAGCCCACAGGAGGGCGAAGCACCACAGACCGGGCCTGGCAGTTAAATTTTTCATTGAGACTCCTTTCATGATCCAGAAGTATGGTCGAGGTCTATTGCCAGTGCGTAACATACATGTTACAGCTGTGTTAACTCTGGCAATAACTCTACCCATTTCATGTAATCGAGTGGGAAGGCAGGCCTTCTGCTGCCATCCAGAAAACACCAGTATTAGTAATTCCACTGCAATTGAAATCGGAGAACCTGCCCATCGTGGATGGCATAGGGCGCGTTTACTGTATCCGTGCGTTTCATCCAGGCATAGGCAACAGTCAGCTCAAGTGCCTTGTTGATTTGATATTCCACGCCAACTTCCGTTTCCCGAACGACATTGAATGGTGAATTGGCCCGGTTCTTCTTTCCACCGTTGTATTCTTGCCAGCGTATGTAGGGGAGAATATTATCCCACTTATACATGGCTTGAACATATCCGCCCTGGAGATAGCCTTCCTGAACGGCTGTACGGGTTGGGTTTAATTCTGGGCCTCGGCCCCAATTCCATTCTGCCTGGAGCCCGAAGGGTTGAGGATAGAGGATGAAATGTGTGCCGATTCGCTCGTCGTTAATATTCCCGCCGTCGGGAATCGTGACCCCTGGACCCACTGGAACATTGATTAACCCACGATAGGCATCCACTCCGACCTGTACGATTTGGCCATAGGGCAATTCAAAGGGGTAGGTGGCATGCAACACGACATGTTTATTGTCATTTCTTTCCGTGACATTGAGGGTCTGGCCGTTATAGACCCCGACACCCAGGATACCGTAGTCTCCGGACCCCTTGAGGCCCTTCTCCACCAGGCTACGGAATAGTTTTCTGGTCTCAACCGGCGTGTAATATAAAAACAACCCGGTATCCCGCTCATTGGGCGAGGCGCTATTGATCGCGTCGCTCCGGTCGAAGGCGGCGCGATTCTGACTGGACTGTAACACGTCAAACCCAAAGGGCACCTTCGAGATCCCTGCTCGAATACGAAATTCCTTGTCTTTCGTCAGGAACACATCGGCATAGAGGTCTCGGAGCTGAGCAAAGTTTTGGTTATTATTGGCGGTGCCGCTGACTGCAGAAACACCCTGTCCAAAATCTGTCTGAAGATAGAGAGACACCCGCTCATGGATATCTCCGGAGATGACGATGCGGGCCCGGCGGACCAGGAACCCTGTATTATCGCCGATGGAGCTATCGTACTCGCTGTTCAGCTTCTTATCGTCCAACGTGGCATTATAACGAAATTGGGTATAACCCCTGATGCTGATTTTGTCGTACCATTTTTCGGTCGTGGCGCGTTCAGCCGTTATCGCTTCTATTTTTTCTCGGTCGGCTTTCTCCTTGAGCCATTCTTCTTTGCTGATCTGGCCCTTCTCGTAGAGAAGGTCCGTCAGGTCGGCTTGAGCAATTCCGACCGATCCGATCAACCCCAGGCCGATTACGCAGAGAACTATAGTGAACCACGGTCGTGTCATTCAGTACCTCCCTTTTTGACTTGGGAACTATCGATTGCCTTTGCTGCATGGAAGGATAGATCCAATTGATTAAGGTGAGGCAACAGAGGTGTTACAGGATTGTTAATTTTGCAGTGGGATTCAAAAAACTTTAGGCAAGCGCTTAGCAGGCTGGGGGAAACAAGTTTTGCACGCGAGACTGGCGGAACGGGCGAGAAAGGCGCGACACTCTGAGCTAGGGCTTGCGAGTCGCGCCTATCGCGCTAGGCATGCCCGTCGCGCGTTTTAAAGGACGCGGAAGTACAGGACGTCGCCTTTTCCGGTGCTCGGATTGCGCTGGAGCACCACGGTGGCATTCCTGGTCACCTCGTTCACGCGTACCGTCATGCGGGCCAAGAACAGGTGGCTCTTGACGTCGTAGACCTCTCGGAGTTCTTTCCCAATATCTTCAAAGCTGCTCACGCGATCCAATTCCACAATAGTTTTGAAGGGGCGAGCTTGGATGATTGCCGCAGCCATGCTTTGTGTAATACGTTCATCGAGGGCCTGAATCACGAGGGGGTCGGCGGTGTTCAGATTCACCTTGCTGCCACCTTCTTGCGGATACACAGTCACCACTTTCGAGAGCGTTGCAATAATCTCGGAAGTCATCCCTTTAATCAGGCGCAACTCTAAGAGTGTCTGCAGTGGAGCATTGGCTGCCCGGTAAGAGGGACGCAGCGTTTGATAATAGAGGCTCTCTGCGCCGGACGGTTCAGGCTTCTCATCTTGATCCACCCAATCGACGATGGCATCGACGAGATCAGGGTTGACTTGCACGAGATCGAAGAGCCGCTTGACCCGCTTCACATTTTTATTCTTGGCAACGGGGTCTCCACCGGCCGTCAGGTCGTTCAGGTTGAGTTTGCCCCGTTCGTCCTCGATCTTTGCGGTCAGCAGGCCGTCGCCGATGGCATAGTTCGTAATGGGTAGAGCCCATAGGTCGGTGAGGGCGTCGAAGGACTGTCCAGTTTGCTTGTCCTTCAAGAAGTCTTGCTGTAATACGCCACGGGCTGCCTGGACTGATGCGCGCGCGAGCACGGTGGCTTTAAAATTATCCCGGAAGGCCGCGGCGTCACGGTATTCCCGCCTCGCTTCGGCATCGAACTCAAGAATCAGCGCGACTAAGAGGGTCAGAACCAGGAGGGTGAGCAGCAGCGCAATGCCACGCTCATTAGACCTTCGCATAGGTCACGATTTTCAGTGTGGCATCGAGATTGACTGGATTATCGTATTTCGGTTTCATCTGCAGATGGTGCACCTGGACGTCATAGGGGGCCTGTTCGATGGCCATCAGCAGTGCAAGGAGCTGGGGAAGCGATACGCCGTCGAGCCGAAGGTCGACCGCGGTTTCCTGATAGCCCTGGACGACAATGGGGGCCTGCGGCTGCAGGCCTGCGATGCGGTCGCGAATCTGCGCCGTTGTCGTGGCTTCCTCTATGAAGGCCAACAGCGAGAACTGGGCCGGCGGGCTCGGCATATGCTGTTCGAGCTTGGCGATACGCGCCTGCTTGATCAGGTATTCCTGCGCGACGAGCGCCAGTTCCTGGCTATCTTTCGCTTTCCGTCGCGCTTGTCGATCGAGCTTGTCGATCGATGCCATGAGCGGATCGATGATCAATAGGAAGATAAGCGTTGCTGCGACTATGGCCCCTCCCGCAGCCACGATGATGCGCTCGCGCGGCGCGAAATGGTGCCACCGTTCTTTCAGCATCTGCATCATGGCTGCTGCACCGTATAGGTGAGGCGAAACACCACTTGGTTCGGCACAGCTCCGACACGGGTATCACTGATGGATACGTCCTGAAACGTCTCAGTTGCCACGAAGGCTTGCTTGATCTTTTCGACCGCATCGAAGGTCGTGGTTTCCCCCTCCAGATGGATGCTGGTTCCGTCGATGGTCAGTTCTCGTACTGTGAGCGGTGCGCCTGGCGGCACATGCTTGACCAATTCTGCAAGGCCCGCAAGGACGTTGTAGTGTGTCCCGTCGACAACCGAGAGGCCCTTTTCTACCTGCGAGACTCGATAGCGGGCCTGGTCCAACTCCTCCCCTGGGTTGGCTCCTGGGCCAAATGTTTGCTCGTATTGAGCCTGGATCTCGCGCTGGAGGTTCGTGACCGTCAAGTCTTTCAACACGACACGTACGGAGAGATCGATTACTGTGAGAATGGCTAGAATGATTCCTCCCCACAAGGCCAACCGGCGATCCTGTTTCGAGACAGTTCCTGTGGCCGATGCCGCATCGCTGCCGGCCTTGAAGTCCAGAGCGAGACCTGATCCAGCGCGTCTCGACTTCCAGCGAGGCCGGACGATATTCGGATGGATTGACAATCCGAATGCGATGGAAAACGCCCGGGGACAGCTTGCGCCAAATCCTTGCCGCGCGCTGACTGGGAGCAAGCCCAGTTGCTGTGCCATATGGCCGCTCAGCTCTTTCAGTTTCGAGCCACCGCCCGATACCCAACAATGGGTCAATCGCTGATGGACAGTGCCTTCGTAGGCATGGAGGGAGACGCGTAACTCTTTGAGGACCGGTTCGAGCCAGGCATCGACTTCCTGTACGGCCATGGCTCTCTTCCGTCGTTCTGCTTCGGCAAAGCTGCAGGCATAACGAAGGGCGAGCGCAAGCGTAAGATGATTCCCGCCCCACAAGACGGTCCGCAACAGCACGGGACGACCTTCATGCACCAGGCACAGGGTTGTCTTCGAAGCTCCGACATCGATGATCGCCATATCCCCGGGGACCTGCGCCCCTTCCTCTTTCAGAAATTGGCTGACAGAAAACAGAGCCATGCCGTCAATCGTGATCGCAGAGGGGTTTAGATCGGCAGAGGCCATAAACCGCAAATGTTCTGCAATTTTTGCTTTGGGCGCCGCAGTGACGAGGACTTCGGAGCCTTTGGATTTTGCGGTATCTTCCTGGGATTCTCGCGCCGGCAACAACAGACTGCCGACGGTGACGTCTTCCAAAGGCATGGGAATCAGATTTTCCATTTCAAATGGAACGACCTGCGCCAGTTTGGAGGCGTCGCGGAAGGGGAAGGAGAGTGTTCTGATAAACACATCCTGGCAGGGGAGTGCGGTGACAATTTCCCCGCTACCGTACAACCCATTCTGCCAGAGGAAATTTCGGAGCATCGCCGCTCGATGCGCTGGCTCCGTCTGTTCCCGACGCCCATAGGGAATGGGCTGGTGGAAATACTCCACTGACTCGCGCCCAGTCAGGCGTCGGCGAAACCGCACGGCCTTCATGGCTGTTTGTCCGATATCGAGCCCAACACATTCAGCAATCATCGACAACTTCCGGCTCCTAGTCTGTCTGGACTCTCTAGTCTGTCTGGTTTATCTGGTTTGTTTCGTTCATCTTGTTGGTCTTGTTCAACCAAACAAACAAGACAAACCAAATAAACGAAACGAACCTTTCAAAGTGCCACTCTGGCATTCATGATCGGCCCCACCAACTTGAACGTCAAGGGGGTTCCTGGTTGGAACGGCGGCAACGAGAGGCTTGCCGCTTTTTGGGCAAACCCGACGCCGGGAACCACGGTGACTGTGAGATCCAGAAGGCTTTGCTGCAGCGGCTGTCGCAACGTCACGCGCCCCTGAGCCGTAAAGGATCCATCTACGCCGTCTCCTTTCAATTCCGTCAGCTCACATGCTGTATTGCGACAGGCAAGCGCGGCTTGGATAAGACCGAACGTGAGCGAAGGAATCGAAGCGGCGCCGGACGTGATCCGTTCGACGACGAGGTCCTTGATTTCAACCTTCACAGTTCCGTCCCCTTTGAGGGCGTCATGGGCGCCTTGTGCGTTGTCCCATCGATGCATAAAATCTCCCTGGATAGTCCCTCGGCTCACGTAGGGTTTCAGGACCGTCGCAAGATCTATCTGCTGGAGATGGCCGTTGACGGCAACAGAACCCCCTAAGGACCACGAAGCCGCAGTCAGAGATCCCGTGGCTCGTCCAGCACCAGCTTGCGCGACTCCCGGTAGCTGGATAGCGTAGTCTATCACTAGTCGCCCTAACAATGCCTGGAAGACTCCAAATGTTGTCCGCACCGCTTCAACTGGAATCGTGGCGATTGTCGGTCCAGTGAGGATGACATCACGCCACTCAATGGCCACAGGAAAGCCCACCGACCAATCAGCGGCACGGACTTCCCATCCACTGGACCGATTGAGTTCGGTCAAGAGGCGCTTCTGGAGTGGGCCATAGGGAAAAGTCAGGAACAGAAATACGATGAAGCAGGCCAGCGCCGCCAGTCCCCAGCCTAGAGGGCCTTTCAGCTTCAGTGCTTCTGGCAGGACAACTGGCCAGGTCATCATGATGCCCCCACGGCCACCCATTGGCGAAGGGTCTGGAGTTCTGCATTCTCTTGGAGCAGTGTCAGCTCGATCAAGAGCGCTTTCGGATTCCCGCGCGCACGACCATCCCACTCATCCAGCCAGAGATTGCTCTTGCTGTCGTAATAGCGCACGTTAAACCCCTTGACCTTGTTGGCCAGCTCGACTTGTTCGATCGATTCGTCTGTCAGACCGTAGAGATTTCTGCGCACAAATCGAAGGAGGCGATCGCCTTCTCTGGTATAGACGATACGAACCAGCTCGCTGTCTTTGGCCGACTCCATACCTCGAAACTGGCCCATCGTGAGAAAGGCGACCGAATCGGCCGGCTGACCGCTCAGTTGGCCGTTGATTCCCATCCAAGGACTGATCGGGCGATTCACGCCGACCGACAGCTCATCGGTCATCACGCGTAACGTACTTCGAACAATCTGCTCATTGGTCGAGTTCGCTCGTGCCGCATCAATCGCACTGGTCGTGACGTAGAGGGAGCCAAAGACCAAGGTGGCCATCATGGCGACCAAAGAAACCGCCAGCAGCACCTCGATCAGGGTAAAGCCGCCCTCAGGGGGTTGTCGAAAAGACATAGGTACTGACCTCAAGCGTTTCTTCCGCTGTTCCCCGTGGCCATAGAACCTGAATTTTGACTTCTTTCACGATCGGCAACGGCGTAGGCGAGACTATTCGTTTCCATCGATAGTTCGATGGGCGTTTCGTTTGATCGGGAGTGGCTTGTGACCCTAGGGGAGTCGGAAGAAATTCTCCGCCTGTTTCACCGAGTGGAAAGAGCGTCGCTGACTCCGTCTCGATCAACTTTTCCTGAGCGAGGATCGTGGCAGTCGTGAGTTCATTGGCTCTCGCATGGAGGTCGAGGTCCCAATTGCGGAGCCCGAGCAAAATCGGAAGCGCTAGCGCGAGAATGCCCAGGGCGATCAGCACTTCCAATAATGTGAAGCCCCGTTCACTTTCCATAGGACACACGGCCTTGAAATAGCTTCTCAGCATTGGCGTGATTACCCGCCTGTCCCTGCGAGCTGTAGCAACGGTCTTACACGATCGGGAATCGTGAGCGGCTTGGGGGGCTCAATCCGCTCATCGCTTGTGCGGATCGCTCCTGTGACGGGCTCAATGGCAATGGCCAGAATGTTGTTGCGCGCATCCACCAAATGCATCGTCGCGGGATCGATCCTTCCTGTGGGGTAGAAGAACAGATCAACCCGTCCGGATTCTTTTTTCCCCTGACTCAGCAGCATATCTGAAAAGCGGATAGTCGCTGGAAGGTTCAACGGCGTGGCCCAACTTGCGTCGGTCGGCACCTTTTCTTGGTTCCCGTCCAGGACCACTGGCCAGTAGATTCCCCGGTCCATATCGATGTACAGGCGGACTGTCTTCTGGGTCGACATGGCCAGGCTCTGAAGGGATCGCACAGTTCTGACCATCTGCCTGCCAACAGAGCCCAGATTTTCTTCCAGTGAAATTCGAGGCAGAACGATTCCCAGCAAACCGGCGAGCAAGAACAGCACAATGATGATCTCCAGGATAGTGAATCCACGTGAGGATCGTAATGCGTGAGGCGTCAACTGTCTCGTGCGACGGGCGTGAAGCGCGCGAAAAGCGAGCCTTACAAGTCTCGCCCGTCCCGTGCGTCTTGCTATTGTCGCCCAATGACTATTGACGAATCTCGGCATTACCTTGCCCCTTACCTCTTGCCCTGCGCCCTCTGCCCCATATGCTAGTCCTTGTCCAGATTCCAATTGGCAATATCGGCATTGATGCCTTCGCCTCCGACTTCGCCATCAGTTCCGAGTGAGATAACCTCATAGTCACCTTTCGGGCTCGGGCTCAGATACTTGTAGGGATTTTGCCAGGAATCTGCCGGAAGCTTTGGAAGATACCCGCCGAGCTTCCATTTTTTCGGGATCACTCCGACCGAAGGCTTTTCGATCAAGGCTTTCAATCCTTGTTCAGTCGAGGGATAGACTCCGTTGTCGAGCTTGTAGAGCTGCAGGGCGCCTTCGATATTTCGAATTTGAACTTTTGTGGCCGTACGCTTGGCATCATCGGTCCGACCCATGATACGGGGGACGACCAAGGCGGCAAGGATCGCGAGAATGGCCACGACGACCATGATCTCGATAAAGGTAAACCCCCGGTCTGACCGAAGCCCCCGGTTTGCTATCCGCTCATGTGTATTTCGATCCTGCACCATCCTGCCTCCTTAGGTGACGCCCGTCTACCGCACCATCTGCCCCATCTCAAAGATGGGTAACAGAATAGCTACCACGATAAAGAACACTAAGACACCCATGACCAGAATCATGATGGGTTCCAGCAGCGACGTGAACCGCGTAATGACTCGATCTACTTCTCCGTCATAAATGTGTCCGATTCGACGGAGCATTTCCTCCATTTCACCGCTCCGCTCACCGACCGCAATCATGTGGGTGACCAGCGGAGGAAACTCTCCGCTGCGCTTCAATGGTTCGGCAATGGTTTCCCCCTCGCGAATGTTCTGTCTGGCACCTTCAACCGCATGTTCCAGCACGCGATTGTTCATCACACGCTTCGCGACATCCATGGCATCCAATAATTGCACACCGCTGGCCAACATAGTGGCCAGCGTGCTCGTGAGCCGTGAGATGGCAACCATACGGGCGACCTCGCCGATGAGCGGGAGTTTAAGCAGCCACCGGTCTGCGGCAATCTGCCCCGCTTCCGTTTTCATCGCCCGACGCACCGCCCACACACTCAGGGCTACTGCACTGAGAATCACCGCCCAATAGTCTGCAAGAAAATGACTGAGGTTCATCAGCACGACAGTGGGCCAGGGCAGAGTCTGCTTCAAACTCGTAAAGACGGCAGTAATTTTTGGCACGACAAAGGTCATGAGGAAAAAGAGCACTGAGGCGCCGACGATCAACATCAGGGCAGGATAGAGGGTGGCATTTGTCACTTTATGCTTGAGCGCTAACTGCTTTTCCAGAAACTCTGCAAGTCGGAATAAGATCTGATCCAACGCTCCACTGGCTTCACCGGCCCGCACCATGTGCACGTAAATCTGAGTGAACTCACGCGGATAACCTTCCAACACCCCACTGAAGGACGCACCTCCTCGGAGAGCTTCACGAATATCGGCCATCAGGCTCTTCACAGATTTTTTCTCGGCTTGATCCACCATCACCCCAAGCGCCTCGACCAGCGGCAGACCAGCCACCAGTAAGGTCGCCAATTGCCGGGTCATCATCGCCACATCGGTTGTGCTGAGAGCAGGGGAGCGCCCGATTCCAGAGGTGGATTTTCCTGGATTGCTCGTGGTCGAGCCGACCGTGGCAGAGCCCTGTTCCACCATATCAGTGGGAAACACGCCGACTTTCCGCAATTTGACCCGCGCAACTTTCGGGCTCTCGGCATCGATAATGCCGGTTGCGGCCCCGCCGTCGTTTCGATAGCCTTTATAGTGGTAGACCGGCATCCTGCTAGATCTCGACCTCCTGTTGGGTAATCCGCATCAATTCTTCGGTCGTCGTCATCCCGTGAAACACTTTCTCGGCTCCTTCATCTTTCAAGCTCACCATCCCCTTGGCCATTGCCGCTTGTCGAATCGATGCCGAGTCCGCCTTGTTGCCGATGAGTCGGCGGATTTCATCGTCCAGCACGAGGAGTTCAAAAATGCCTGTTCGGCCTCGATAGCCGGTTTGGGCACAGGTTGGGCACCCAACTCCTCGATAGAATGTGGGACGCACCCTCGGCGGCACGATACCGAGTCGAATCAGTTCTTCATCGGCCGGGTGATAGGGCTGCTTGCAGTCCGAACAGACCTGCCGCAGCAGCCGTTGCGCGAGGACGGCCACCACCGAAGAGGCGACGAGAAACGGTTCGATGCCCATGTCGATCAAGCGGGTGGCCGCACTCGCGGCATCGTTGGTATGGAGCGTAGAGAAGACGAGATGCCCCGTAAGCGAGGCATGAATGGCGATTTCGGCGGTTTCACGATCGCGAATCTCGCCGATCATGATGACATCGGGATCTTGCCTGAGAATCGATCGCAGCCCCGCGGCAAACGTGAGGTTGATCTTCGGATTCACTTGCATCTGGCCCACGCCGAGCAGCTGGTATTCAACCGGATCCTCGACGGTAATGATGTTCTTATCCGGCGCATTGATGTGCGTCAACGCTGCATAGAGTGTTGTCGTCTTTCCACTCCCGGTCGGCCCGGTCACGAGAATGATGCCGTGTGACAATTGAATCAGTTGCTGGATAATCCCCAATCGATCCTGCGCAAAACCCATCTCCGAGAGATTCAATAGACGGTTCTCTTTTTCCAATAGACGCAGGACCACTCGTTCGCCATGTGAGGTCGGCAGCACCGAGACACGCAGATCGACATCCTTACCCGCGGTCCTGATCCGAAATCGGCCATCCTGCGGCAACCGTTTTTCCGCGATGTTCAAACCCGCCATGATTTTCAATCGCGCGATAATGCTGGCCTGCAGATGTTTGGGGGGAGTTAAGACGGGATAAAGCACCCCGTCAATGCGATACCGAACGACCAGTCCCCGTTCGAACGATTCAAAATGTATATCGCTTGCGCGCTGCCTGACCGCTTGAAAGAGCACGGAGTTGACTAACCGAATGATGGGGGCTTCGTCTGTGGCATCAAGGAGGTCTTGCGGTTCATCCAATTCGTGGGCAATTTGATCCAGGCTCTCACTCGCCGCGATATCTTCCATTACTTGCTCGGCGCCTGCAGGACTCGCCGCTTCGTCATAGACACGGTTCAGGCAGGCGAGAAGCGACAGGCTGCTTGTGAGTATAGGTTTGATCGGAAGGCCGAGCAAGAGACGAAGGTCGTCCAATGCAGCTGTTTCCATGGGATCAGTCGTCGCCACAAGTACAGATCCATTCTCTGTCTTGAGAGGGAGCACGTGATAGCGGCGGGCGAAGTGGATCGGCACTTTTTTGACCCATTCATGGTCGACCTGGTTGACATCAAGATCCGGTAGCCAAGGTAGTTCAAATTGAACGGCAAGTGCCTGGAGGAGTTGATCTTCGGTAATCGCCCTGAGCCGGATCAAGATTTCGCCAAGGCGCCCCCCCTTGGCCCCTTGAATATTAAGTGCCTCAAGCAATTTGGCTTCGGTCAAGCCGAATTTTTCTTCGAGGATCGCGCCTAACAGCGGACGACCGGAATGTTCGTCATTCATGGGAGAAGACCCAATGATAAATGCCTCATCTCCGAGGAGGTCCATCTGCCTCGGAGCAAGGCCACAAGCCCTTGCACTTAAAAAGAATACTCTCTGTCGGATCTTTCTGACAAGCGCACAAAGATCTCTTCAATCTAGTAGGCTTCGGAAAAGCTCTGTGGGTGAGGCGGGCAGCCGCGTGAGACATGCGAGAGGGGCGAAGATTCGAGGTTTTTGGAACGACGAACTTCGGATCGCGCTTCTCCGCTCTGCCTGCCGATCGCGCCTTTCTCGCCTGTAGTGACAGCCGATTATTGAAATCAGCAAGGGGCTGCAACCAGATGAGGATTCAGCGGACTTAGCGGATGTCAAATGTCATCGCGGTTCGCTGATTGTTGCGCAGGACATTCAGTTTCACGGTCTTCTCGTTGCGGAGCTGCTGGAAGAGCGTGAGCATCGTGCCTGGGTCACGAATCTCCACGCCATTGACTTGCTGGAGGACATCTCCGTACTTCAAACCGATTTTTTCATAAAAGCTGGAAGGCGCGATGAAGTCCAGGCGGAACCCATTTATCGCTCCATTCACCAGGTAGGGCACGGCTCTCGCTTGGGTCAATAACTTGGGCAGATCGCCCATCGCTTGTTCAACTTCTCTTTGATCAAGCACGGTACGCACTGGACTCCCCGGCATCGGAGCAACCGATGATCCCGCTGGTACTGGGGCAGGCGTGGGCTTTTCGATTTGCGAAGCGTCGAGTTCAAGCAACTCCTGTTGATCGCCCTGACGAACAACCATCCCGTTCCGTCGGATTTCGCTGATCTCACCCACATCGGGTATTTGGTCGTGTAACCGGAAAAATAGTTGGCGTTTACTGGAAAGTTCTTCAACAATGGCCGAAACCCCCTCATGATCGCCGATTACCACTCCCAACAACTTGAGCTTCGATGCTAGATTCAACGGAGCACGGGGAGCCGGCGCACTGGCTCCAGTGGTGCTTATTCCGAGGGGATCGGGCGGAAGAGGAAAGAGTCCACTCGTCCGAATGTGCTCCACCATTGCCGGCAGGGACACCGTCATTTCAGCCTCTTGAACGGAAGCCGGTAATGGCCGTACCTGCCCTGCAGGAATAGACAGGGCCTCCGCAATCACGGCATTGATGATGTGGGCCACGAGGAAAGTGCCACAGATGACATAGGCGAATATGATGGTCCGACGCATATTCATAGTCTTTGAGACCGCCTTTGGCTCTCGCATCCCATTCAGGGGGACATTCTAGTGCGGAGCGAGGGTCGCGTGCAAGAACAACCAATAAGCCGGTGAAACGATCAACCTCGTACAGCCTGTAGACAACAGGGCCTAATCGAGACATAATTCAACCACTTCCAATGCAGCCCATGGAGTAATTTGGAGTAATTTTGTGAAAAAAGCGCTAATTAGCGGCATTACAGGGCAGGATGGATCGTATCTGGCAGAGTTCCTCCTCGGCAAGGGCTATGAGGTATACGGCATTATTCGACGGTCGAGTTCGTTCAATACGGGACGGATCGATCCGATTTATGAAGACCCGCATGTTCCACATCGACGGCTCCACCTCGTCTATGGCGACCTCAATGACGCGAGTTCGCTAAACCGTATCATCCGAACGATCCAGCCTGATGAAATTTACAATCTAGGCGCGCAAAGTCACGTGCGTGTGAGTTTCGATATTCCCGAGTATACCGGCGAGATCACCGGACTCGGCACGATACGCCTCCTGGAAGCCATTCGTGAGTCAGGGTTGAAGCCAAAGTTCTATCAAGCATCGTCGAGCGAGATGTTCGGCAAAGTGCAGGAGGTGCCGCAGCGCGAAACCACACCGTTCTATCCCCGCAGTCCCTATGGCGTGGCCAAGGTCTACGCCTATTGGATTACGGTCAATTATCGAGAAGCCTATGACCTCTTTGCCTGTAACGGCATTTTATTCAACCATGAATCGCCCCGGCGCGGCGAGACGTTCGTGACGCGTAAGATCACGAAAGCAGCAGCTCGCATCAAGCTGGGTGTCCAACAGGATTTGTTTCTGGGGAATCTCGACGCCAAGCGCGATTGGGGTTTCGCCGGTGACTACATCGAAGCCATGTGGATGATGTTGCAGACGAAGACCCCTGAAGATTACGTCATTGCCACCGGCGAAACCCATACCGTCAAGGAAATGCTCGAGCTCGCATTCGACCGTCTGCAACTGGATTGGACGAAACATGTCCAGATCGATCAGAAATACTATCGTCCGACCGAGGTGGATCTCCTGATCGGCGACGCGAGTAAAGCGAAGAGAGAGCTTGGCTGGCAACCACGGGTTCGATTCCAAGAGTTGATCGCCATGATGGTCGATGCGGATCTGGCTGCAGAAAAAGAAAAGTTGGATGGAACCCGAAAGAGTGGCTAAGCGTTACAGATCGGAGGCACTCAAGTAACCATGACATCATTTTGGATAGAGAAGCGAGTCGTCGTGACAGGCGGAGCCGGTTTTTTGGGGTCGTTCGTCGTGGCACAGCTCCGCGCAAAAGGTTGCCAGAACATCTTCGTCCCCAGGAGCAAAGACTACGATCTCGTTCACATAGACGCGGTGAAGCAACTCTATAGTGATCGAACCCCCGATATGATCATCCATCTGGCCGCACGGGTTGGAGGGATCGGCGCGAACCAAGCCAATCCAGGAAAGTTTTTCTACGACAATTTGATGATGGGGACTCAGCTCATAGAAGTCGGTCGCCAAGAGGGACTGAAGAAATTCGTGGCGCTGGGCACCATCTGCGCCTACCCCAAGTTTGCTCCCATTCCATTTAAAGAGGACGACATCTGGAACGGTTACCCCGAAGAGACCAATGCCCCCTACGGTCTTGCCAAGAAGATGATGTTGGTCCAATCGCAGGCCTATCGTGAGCAGTATGGGTTCAATTCAATCGTGTTATTCCCGGTAAACCTCTACGGCCCTTGCGATAACTTCGACCTGGAAACGTCTCACGTCATTCCAGCCTTAATACGCAAATGTGTGATGGCACAAGAAGCAGGGCAAAGCACACTCACGTTGTGGGGCGATGGGTCTCCAACTCGAGAGTTTTTGTATGTGGAGGACGCAGCGGAAGGTATTCTGCTTGCCGCTGAACACTATGAAGGAAGTCTACCCGTCAACCTGGGGACAGGGGAGGAAGTCACAATTCGTGATCTTGCCACCATGATTGCCGCTGAGGCCGGCTTTACAGGACAGATCCTATGGGACACCGCTAAACCCAACGGGCAGCCTCGACGATGTTTGGATGTCAGCCGGGCCAAAGCACTCTTTGGCTTTCAAGCGAAACATACACTTAGGCAAGGACTCAAGAAGACAATGGAGTGGTTTTTTGCCAATCGCCATAATCTTCGACAAGTCACCTTCTAGCCAGGTTTTTCATACATGCCTGCTGCGTCGCCTGATCCTCTCGCAAGTCCCGTTTTTCTTACATATCTAGCATCCTGCCAGACAGCGGGAGCAAATTTGAACAAACTAGACCGAGCACGTGCTGTTTTCTCGCTCTCACAGGCATGGAGTGAGATGCAAAGACGTTGAAACGTAATGGGTTTGAAAACTACCTTGAGTGGTCCAAGACTTGCGCACTTCACGCCATTTGCTTTCATTGCTCACAGGAAATTAAGAACGTGAATGAAACCAACGTAGCGCCACTGACACACGATAACCGCCCAGCCTCACCCCAAACCTCATCGGAAGAGATAGGAGTTGCTTCACAACTGGGGGCACCGCAACTGGTCATCGAGGCTACTCCATCGACAGGGACACCTGATGGACAGGAATCATACGAGCGAGGAACGACGCTCAAGAATGTGGGGCTTTTCAGACAAGCAGCGGAACATTTTGAGAAAGCCGCAGAGGATCCCGCATACGCGCTAAAGGGCTTTGCCCAAATGGGCGTTAGCCTCAAGCAGAGCGGAAAACAGGAAGAAGCCGTTGTGGCCTTTCGCCGAGCCTTGCAAGTGCCCTCGGCATCGTCGAAAGAACAAGTGCAGATCCTCTACCTCTTAGGGAGAACCTTAGAGTCAATCGGGCGCATTCATGAAGCATTGGAGTCCTATCGATGGCTTCGACGTGAAGCACCACAGTATCGAGATGTTGCCATACGCATCGAATCGTTGAGCACGAGACGCATGCATCGTGACAACAGCCAAGGACAAGAGGACAGTCCTTGGGCAACACAGGCATTGCACATGTGGCAGGGCCTGCTGCGAAACGGGAAGTAACCGCTCGCGGGAAACGATTATCAGTTGTGCAATACGAACGATTCAGTTAGGTTTTCCTGTGTAGGCCATGTATCTACCAGTCCTAACAGGATGCTGAAAATGTTTCTCCTTTTCGTGTGTGGTGTGTGTGGCGCATCTGATCTCTCTGGTCTATCCGGGTTAGTCTGGTTCACCCAAACAAACAAGAAAGACCAAACAGGCGCGCCATCCGGTGTGTATCCATGCTAACCAAGGCCAGACAATGAAGCGGATCGATCTGATTGCAGGGGCGCGGCCCAATTTCATGAAGATTGCGCCAATCATCGACGCGCTACGCGCGGCCGAGACGCGAGGCAGTTCGTTGCGCTTTCGTCTGATCCATACGGGCCAACACTACGACCGCGCCATGTCTGGTAGTTTCTTCGAGGAACTTGGCATCCCGGACCCGAACATCAATCTCGAAGTAGGCTCGGGCACCCAGGCCGAACAGACCGCCGCCATCATGGTGAACTATGAAAAAGTCCTGCTGAAGGAGAAAAGCGCCGCGTGCCTGGTCGTAGGGGACGTGACCTCGACCATGGCCTGTTCCATCGTGGCCCGCAAACTAGGGATACCGGTGGCGCATGTAGAAGGCGGCATACGCTCTGGAGATTGGACAATGCCGGAGGAAATCAACCGGGTGGTCACCGACTCCATCACCAACTGGTTTTTCACCACCAGCGAAACGGCCAACGACAATCTGCGGCGCGCCGGCGTCACGGACGATCGGATCTTCTTCGTCGGCAATACCATGATTGATACGCTGCTCAAGCAGCTCCCGCGCCTGCGTCCGCCTGCCTGTTGGGAATCGCTCAAGCTGGAGCCGAATAAATATTTCGTCGTCACACTCCATCGCCCGGCAAATGTAGATGGGGAGCAGCAGTTACTAAGGCTGCTGCACGCCATAGCCGAAGGCACGCGCGGCTTGCCGGTGATATTTCCGGTTCATCCCCGTACCGCGAAGAACTTGCGCGATCTCGATAGCAAAACACCGCAACTCAATTATGTCGACCCACTGGGGTATCTGGAATTCAACTATTTAGTGAAGCACGCCCGAGGTGTCATCACCGACTCTGGCGGTATCACCGAGGAAACAACTGTTCTAGGAGTGCCCTGTTTGACCCTGCGCGATAACACCGAGCGGCCTGAGACAGTTACGATTGGCACGAATGAACTCATCGGCACCGATCCAAGTAAGCTCCCTCCAGCGCTCGCGCGCTTGATGGCGGGCCAATGGAAGAAGGGCGCGATTCCGGCAAAGTGGGACGGGAAAGCAGCGGAGCGAATCGTCGAGCATCTTGGGCGATTGCTAGAGAGCACATGAATCGATCTCTCAAGAGTTGAGGCCGGTAAGAAGCATTTGTACTCGATATGCATCATGAAGGGTGGGGGCTAGCTCTCGAGGGCCACGGTTTCGGAAAAGCCTTAGTGTGCATGAAGACGTATTAGAAAAATGAGAGGGAAGTCCACCTCGCATCAGAGATCAATCTTGTGCCAAATTTCTTGTGATGGGCGCTGCAGGTTCCCGCCTGCGGCTCTCGTGCCGAGATCCAAGGACAGTAGGGGTCGCATTCATATACGCTGGCAGTGATAGTCCTGATAACTCATGACAAAATCTACCACTCAATACTTCCAAGGCATACTCTGGGTCGGATCAGGAAATGTTCTAGGTATGGTCGCGGCTCTGGTCACGATTGCCTTGGCTGTGCGTCTGACTTCCAAGGAAGAAATAGGGGCGTATTTTTTGGTAATGGTGGTTGCACAGTTCGGTGCAATCCTTGGGGATATTGGCCTCAAAAGCACCGCCATAAAGATGCTCTCTGCAAGCCTTCCCTCTGATGCAGTTCACACCGCACGATTTCTTGTCACGGTTACGCTCATATCCTCACTTGCTACGGCCCTCGTCGTGACGATCGCATTACCACTGGTGAGGCAACTCTGGCCCTATCAGGAGTTTCGAGAGCATGCTTGGCTGGGTGTGTTGATCGCGTTCTTTGTGATCAATCTACAGATGGCTTCCTCGCTACTTGTGGGAGCCAATAAGTTCAAAGAACTTTCTGGCCTCAATGCAGGCATAGAAATTGTGAAAGCTGTCATATCAGTGACAGCGTTACTTTGTGGGTTCGGAGTAAGCGGACTTCTGTGGGCCGTGATTTTGTCACGCATTGTCGGGATCGGGTTGGTGTGGAGACTGATCCCCTCTCAATTTGGCCTCTGCCTTCGGCATCCGAAAGGTATGGCGATGCTCAAATTTGGAGGCTGGCTGTACGGGTGCTCAGTACTCTCGCTTGTCATGGTGAAGGCGTCGGACACGATGTTGGCTACTTACATGGGCATCGGTGCACTTGCTATTTATTCAGCAGCCATGCAAATGCCGAGCGCCTTGCTACGAGTGTTTGAATCTATTCGCCCTGTCCTTTTAGGCTATGCCTCGTCTAGAGAGAATACAGCACCAGTACGCCTAGTTGAATCTGTTCGTATCGGTGCCGGGCTGCTTGCTGTATTAGCCACAATTCTAATAGGAATTGCAGATCCGCTGATGACGCTTCTCTTCTCACCGGAATATGGGATGGGCGCGAAAGTCATGCAGGCGCTTTCTGCCTGGACTGCTATTTCTATTGTTAATTATTATTTCTCGATTACCTTGGTAGGAAACGGGTCTCCGCATAAGGCATTTATTCTAATTATTCCTCAGGTCATCATCAGCATTGTGACAACATGGCTTCTTGTCCCGTCATTTCAAGGGCTGGGCGCCGCAGTTGCCTTGACCATCACCTCCTTGCTCGGCAACATGATAGGCGTATGGGTAGTAGCAGGAAACAATTGTGCGTTATTCCTGTCACTCAACGCAGCACATCTCAGAGCCGCTCTTCCTTTGCTGACTCTCCTCATTGCGGTCTGCGTCTTAGAATCCTCAGCAGGACAAATGGTGGGTATGGTAAGCGCCACACTGGGACTGTTGGTTCTGTTGGGAGCCGTGACCGTAGATGATGGGCGGCAACTATTGGCCGCAGCGGTGAAGCATCGTCGTCAAAAAATCTCTCCCCCGCTGACTAGCGTAAATACATAAGTTAAAGGCAGGAATGAAGGTACTATTCCTGACATATCCGAGAATTGGACTAAACAGGGGAGGCCTGCAAGTTCAGATTGAGGAGACGACAAAGGGATTGGCTCAACTGGGTATCGAGGTCATTCGGTATGATCCCTGGCAGAACCAGATCCCGGATGTCGACATCTGTCATGTATTTAGCATCGATGGAGCATTGGTGCATCACGTTATGAGGGCAGTGAGTGTTGGGGCTCCAGTGGTGGTGTCGCCCGTGCTCAACCTATTTGGCACTCGCCCCATGCTCACAATGATAAAGCGACAACTGTCGGCATTGCCTGGACTGTATTCTGATTTGAGAAGAGCTGGAAAGATGCTTAGCGCTGCAGCGAAAATTGTTGCCTTGAACGAAGATGAACGAGAGCTACTCGGGAAAGTGTTTAAGGTTGAGGCTGCTAAGTGTTGTGTGATTCCCAATGGAATAAACATGGCATTTAGTGATGGGAATCCTAGAATATTTGAGCAAGCGTACGGCGTAACAAAGTTTGTTCTCAATGTCGCATCAATAGAACCACGGAAAAATCAGCTGACATTAATTCGAGCTATGAAAGGTCTTTCGCACACATTGGTACTAGTTGGAAAGGCATCTCATGAGAACGAGAAATACTTGGATGAATGCAAGGCTGAAGCTGGGGGGAATGTGAGATTTGTTGGAGCACTCAAGCATGACGATCCAATGTTGGCAGCATGCTATCGAGCGGCAAAGCTGTTCGTGATGCCAAGCTTTTCCGAGGTCATGCCTCTCACATTATATGAGGCAGCCGTAGCCGGATGTCGCCTTCTTGTTTCAGATCAAGTGCCAGTAGCTGAGTCGCTCGTACCGCTCATTTCAAGATGTTCTCCAAAGAACGTTGAAACGCTATCTCGCCTGATAGACTTGGAGATGCGCGAAGCCAAAACAGATGCAATTCGTCAGGCTATGACTGCCATGCCAACTTGGAACGGAGTCTGTTCCCAACTTAGAAGAATCTATCTGGAGGTCTGCGCCCCCATTTCCCATGCTGAAAAGGCGTCCAGGTAGGTTAGAGACAATGGGAACTAAATTCATGCTGCTTGATGCGAAGACTTTTCCAGGCGAGAATATCTCGGGAGAAAGCAGAGATACTCAGCCATCTGATTCTGGGGTGCCGGGGGTCGTAAGCCGCACTCGAGGCGCAACGTGCGTTCTCACGTTTGCGATCGGGGTCTTTATTCAACTCTCATTGCCACTGACGGATCTGTATCAAACACCCAATGTTCGTGGTGCGTTCTTCGCTTTCATTATCGCTGCATTTATTTTCCTATTTTTAACCGGTAAGCCGATCAGAGCCGGGTCATCCCTTTTGATGTCGTACATGGCTCTTGGCATCTTTTTGGCAGTCGGCATTTTATATTCAAGGGCACCAGTGTATGGAGCTACTAAAACGATTTTAGTGGTCTCCTATTTCTGGGCATTGGGAACGGTCATCTATAATCTTGTAGATGATATTTCAGTGGCCAAAGCATTTCTGAATGGTTTGGTTGTAGGCGGCCTACTCCTGATTGGGATCACCGCCATGGCATTCGGCAACCCGATTGACATGATTAGCGGAGCGAATCGTTACTTTCGCCTTCGGTTTGGAGAGGAAGGTAACCCCATCATGCTGGCTAGGCACCTGGCCCTAGCGATCACCATGCTTTTCACATATGTAGCGATGCGTCGCAAATGGAAAGACCTTTTATGGTGTTTGCCGATCAGTGCGCTCGGGCTTATGTATCTTGTGGCGACCGGATCGAAAGGACCCATGCTGGCCTTGCTTGTCTCATTTATATGTGCCTCGTTTTTGCTGATCAAAGGGATTGTGGCACGACTGAGCGCAACAGTTCTTGTCGTAGGGTTGTTCCTGCTTCTGGCGATGGGTCTTCTTGAAGTGCTCCCGAAGGGCTTTGTTGAGGAACGCTTTGTCGAGAAAACTCAGAATCTCTCATTGCGCCTTCCTGCCTATAAAGAGGCCATCCATACGATTGAGACTTCTGATCCGCTTACCTTAGTAATTGGGCACGGAACTGGTGATTTTGGTTACCTTGACTTAGGGAAAGATGGTCGGGCGTATCCTCACAATGTGTTGTTAGAGGTAGCGTATGAAAATGGCCTGGTGGGGTTAAGTCTATTGGTCGTAGCCTTCGCTTGTCCATTAATTGCCCTTATGCGTGCAGCACAACAACAACTAAGCGTTAGTCACAGAGTGTTGCTAGTGGGACTATCTGCAAGCTATATCGCGGCTGTGGTCAATGCACAGTTTAGTGGAGATCTTGGGGCGAACCTATTCATTGGGATGTTTGGAGCGGCGACAGTTAGTATTGCGCGATTCGAGGTGCAGCATTGCTCAGACGCATAGACGCGCCGCCATTTCAAAAAGTCGGGAGTGTCCACTGTACTTCAACGGTTGCCACAGGGATCTAGCTCCAAGTTCCTGCCTCTGGCAATGGCATTTTGGCGTGCCATGACAAGCACCATGCCGCCGTCGACAACTCGTATCTTCAGATTCTAGCCGAGGCCGGTGTGCTTGGACTGGGTCTCTCTCTGTGGAGCGCCATCGCAGCCTGGTTTATGGGTGCCAGACGTCTCAACTTGACATGTTTGCAAAGATAGAACGTTTGAATGTGGTTCTAACTAGTGGTTGCTCAGTTTCGGCTTAACTATCGTCAATGAACCTAACAGGCATTGTGCCTGGAAGAATACTCAGAGCAGGGGAACATTAGATGCATGCGGTGAAAGCTGAAATCCTTTTCTTCGTACCAGAGTGGCCGGCACTTGATAGTCCGATCCTGCATGCCCAAGTCCTTTCGGTTGCATCATTTCTGAATCGGGAAGGGTTCTCATGCAGATTCGCCGGTGCGGAGATCTCACTCTCCAGAGCCCAGGAAGCTGTAGCAATGATCACTGCACAATATGGTGTACAGGCCTATGTTGCTCCGGTCCTTTCGCCGCATGCAGGTGCATGGGGCGCCTGGCAATCCTGCAGGAAAGTATATGGATATTTGCGCTCGGAGTTTCCCCCAGCTGCCATCACTCATGTCTACGCACGCTCATTTATTGGATCAATGTGGGCCAGAAGATTGGGGCGCAGCCTTAACGCAATATCGATTTTCGATATTCGGGGCGTAGTTGGCCTCGAACATCAATTGGACATGGGTTCAAATATAAAATCTAGAGTAATTTCCTATCTGGAGCGGCAGGAATGCCGCCGAGCAGACCGACTAGCCACTGTATCTCAAAACCTTGGGATGCATTTGCGTCAGCTGACCGGCCGGAGCGATATGGTCGTGATCCCGTCATGCGTGGACGAAAATAGATTCAGTTTTGACTCATCCGCTCGGAGCGAACTTCGAGCAGTTCTTGGCCTTGATGAAACGAGCATTCTCCTGTGTTACTCAGGCGGCACCAGTGCATGGCAACGAATTGGGGACATTGTGTCTCTCCTCAAACAGGTCTGCTTAGCAGATCCTCGATGTAGGGCACTATTCTTGACCACCGGCCAAGAAGAAGTGTCACGTCTCCTCAATGAGGAGCAATTTCCAGAGGGGCGAGCCTTTGTACTCGGCGCTCCTCACAACGAAGTCCACCGCTATCTGTCGGCGGCAGACCTAGGAATCATCATGCGTCACGACACAACGGTCAATAACGTAGCCAGCCCCGTGAAAGTAGGGGAGTATCTGGCTTGCGGACTCCCAGTAATCCTCACCCGGGGTATTGGCGATTACAGCAACATGCTGCCGGCTGCCAGTGTCGGGATGCTTCTCGACGAAACTGCTGATATGGGTGCACAAGTACTCCGCTTCATACATCGAGCAAATTTTTCAACTTTGCGAAGCGATGCCACAGGCTTCGCAAGAAGCAGGCTTACAATGGGTGCCAACCTGACTCAGTATCGTTCGCTTTACGCAGAAAACACTCGAACAGGCATCTAAAATGTTGAACCCTGTGTGGCTTTACAGAATAGCGCATTTTCTGCATCGTAAACATGTGCCACTTTTCCCACACGTGATTGATTATCTCATCCGCGCTCTATTTGCCTGCTGGTTACCACATGCGGCAACAATTGGCCGTAGAGTTGTGCTCGGATATGGTGGGCTAGGTATTGTTATCCATGGTGATGCCGATATCGGCGACGATGTTCACATTGACCAATGCGTTACTATTGGCGGAAATGCAACGCAGTTGGGTGTGCCAACCATCGGAGATAAGGTCTATATCGGCGCTGGAGCGAAGATCCTTGGTCCTGTTGTTATTGGAAGTAACACTGTCATTGGGGCAAATGCTGTTGTGGTGACTGACATTCCCTCAAACTGTCTGGCGGTGGGGGTTCCTGCGCGTGTAATCCGCGAAAATATTGATCCAGCATCATTTTTGTATCACTTATCATCTGTAACGCAGGGTTCACAATGAACCTTCTCCTCATCGGTGGGTTGCCACCACCCGTGGGTGGCACAACCGTACTATTCAAACAGCTCGTCGACGATCTTCGCAGCAGAAGCGATATTTGCCTCCGTGTGATCGACGTCTCACGACCAACTGTTGCTCGCACGAATAATGTCGTCCATGCATTGCGTTGCCTGGCTCTGTTGTTCTGGCATATGAGATGGGCCTCTGTTCTATCTTTTCAGACGTCCAGAAGAGGGGCCATCACATTCGGACCCCTTGTACATGTTCTGTCTCGACTCTTTCGACGTAAATGGATTTTCAGAGGATTTGGTGGTGACATCGATGCCTGGCATCAACACACGCCGAGTCTGTCGAGGCGATTATTTGACTACACCGTAATGCAAGCCGATGTCATGCTTCTGGAACGGAAGGCTTCTGTTCAGTACTTTCAGGGTCAATCGAAAACTTCAGTACAATGGTATCCGAATAGCCGCCATTGCTATGACAGTACAACAGCATTACGGAGTAATAACGATACTGCCCGTCGCTTCGTTTTTGTCGGCCACGTCAAGCCAGCTAAAGGAATCGGGGAGCTAATACAGGCGGCAAAATTGCTGGCACCGACTGGAATCACTGTGGATGTATATGGGCCCTTGCAGGATGGCGTCTCTCATTCCTGGTTTGCTGATTCACCTGCGAAGTATTGCGGTCCTCTCGCAAAGGAAGACGTTATCTCAACTCTTGTAGGGTATGACGTTCTCGTGCTTCCGACCTATGCTGAGATAGAGGGATACCCTGGCGTCATTCTCGAAGCCTACTGTGCGGGCATCCCCGTGATCGCAACGCGATGGGGAGGCATTCCTGAGATTGTTACTGCTGAGACCGGGCTTTTAGTCGAGCCGCGCGATGTTGAAGGATTAGCCGAAGCGATGCAGATGTTGATTGACTCAGATCATTTGCTTTCGACATTACGTCATGGAGCACGGTCTAAAGCAGCTGAGTTCGATGCTGACCGATGGACTCAATACTTCATTGATCTCTGCCAACAACTATCAACTGAGTCAAGGAGCTAACGTGTGTGGGATTGCAGGAGTTGTTGGATACGACCAGGTACAGCTACGCGCGATACTCGCCCAGCTGCAACATCGTGGCCCGGATCATTCCGGGAGTCTCGCCGTTCCAGGAACCCCTTGCGTGCTTGGGCATACGCGCCTCAGCATTATTGATTTGGATCCTCGAAGTCACCAACCATTTTCCTCACGATGTGGCCAATACATTCTCGTCTTCAATGGGGAGATTTATAACTTTGAGGAGCTCCGCCTGAATCTTGAAAGGGATGGAGAACAGTTTCGAACGACATCGGATACCGAGGTATTGCTTCATTGGCTCATGAAATATGGAGTTTCCGGTCTTCGCCAACTTGATGGAATGTATGCGTTTGGCTTTCTCGATACCAAAGCGCAGACCTTACTGCTTGCAAGAGATTCGATTGGGGAGAAACCGCTGTATTACTCTGAAGGATTAGTATGCGGCGAGCCTCGCTTTGCATTCGCTTCTGAAATAAAGGGCCTACTATCTCTTCCAGATATTAACCGATCGCTTGACAATCGCGCGTTACTTGATTTTCTTCGTTTTCTCTACACCGCTCCACCGCATACATTTTACGCAGGCATTAAAGAGCTCCCGCCTGGGCATTGGCTCCAGGTTGATCTCAGCACTGGAGTAGCCCACACGCCTCAAGCGTTCTATTCCCTTGAAAGCGCCATTGAGTTTGATGAGGAAGTAAATGCGCAACGCGCAGCACAAATGTTTCGCAAATTATTCCAGAGAAGTGTTGAGCTTCGGCTTGTGAGTGACGTGAATATCGGCATTTTTCTGAGTGCTGGTATTGACTCGAACGCAATCCTAGCCGCTGCCAAAAGCTCTCCCAAGCATGGAGCCTTGCACACCTACACGCTGCAGTATTCAAAGGCGTATGATGAAAGCCAAACTGCTAAACGAATTGCCTCCGACCACGGATTGCCTCATGTCACAATTCCTTTTCATGAACTGGATTTTCATTTATCAGTTAATCGGATGGTAGATATTTTTGACCAGCCTTTTGGGAACTCAACGGCCCTTGTTTCCGACCTCATCGCGAGCCACGCCTCACAATCATGCACAGTGTGTCTGGTGGGTGACGGCGGAGACGAGCTTGCAATTGGGTATCCACGGTATCGGGCAATCCTGCATCACCAGAAGCTAGAACGACTCCCTCCAGCCCTAAAGAATATCGTCACACTTGCGTGCAGTTGGATCCCGGAGCGGGGAAGGCACGCGGTATCGATTAGGCGGGCGAAACAATTCCTACACACACTGGGTCAACCTTTAGCCGAAAGCTTCCTGGATTGGTCAACCTATGTCAATACGTCTACTCTCGCTTGGGCAACGGGTATCAGAGATTGCAAGACGCCGTTCTATGAAGACTTGATAGGTACCTTTATGCGGCATGCGAGCGATCCCGTCCGTGCTGCTACGATAGTCGATATGAAATCTTTTGTCCCCTTCAATTTATTGCAAAGCGCCGACAGAACCAGTATGGCCCACTCTCTTGAACTCAGAACTCCTTTTTTGTCTCCTCCACTCATACAGGGCATTCTAGGCCTTCCGTCACGAGTAAGAATGGGCAACGGAGTGAAGCCACTCATCACTGAGGCATTTGCCGACAGACTACCAGCAGGCGTACTTAATCAACCTAAACGACCATTTAATCCACCGATACAAGATCTCTTAAAAACAAACATTCATCACCTGCGGCACTATTTACTGCACTCATCAGCACACATTGGGACTGTGCTGGAGAAAAAATTTCTTAAGAGAGAGGTCGAAGACTTTACATACTCCAAGCGGGACAATTCGACTTTACTGTGGGGTCTTGCAACCCTAGAGAACTGGTTACAGCGAGAGAAATAATGCGTAGTCGATTTGTGACCGTATTGCTGATTGTGCTGGTGTCGCATGCTTTATCAGGCAAGACCTTCGGTACGATGCTGACCGTCGTAGAGTTTAGTCAGCCCCCGAACTACGCGCTCTGCACCGATATAGACGATGCTCAACAGCTCACGGACGGGAAACTAGCAACATTTCCCATTTGGACGAAGAAAGAGGCAGTTGGATGGGCGGCGCTCACGCCAATTGCGATGCAGATTCGTCTTGCCGATGGAAGCTCGGTGCAGTCGCCTCGAGCAGGTACGTTACGGCTACATTCCGCAAAGGGATTGTCTGCCGGTGTGGATGTGCCACGGCAAGTTGACGTCTATACGCGCGACAATCATGACAACCTGCGACTGGTCGGATCGCTGGCCCCAGCGTCAGCGAAGCTCAGTGACAAGAGCGCACACTGGCTGGACGTAGACATCCAAGCTGCCACTGGCACGTTGGTTTTGGTATTGCACGCCTCGGGCGACTATTTGTTTTTGGACGAGGTCGAATGGCGCCCTTCTGGCACAGCTGACTTTCCGGCAATCGGACCAACTGCCAGCAATATTCGCACAGCATTGGAAGATAGCACCCGTCGAATGTCAGCAGCACTCGTGCAGGCTGCAGAAACGGAATCCGCGAGAGTCGCGTTGTCGTTGGCAAGCCAGGCTATGCATGTGTGGATTCAGGATCCATGGACAGAAATCGATCCAGCTCGCGCCGGCGAGCAATTGGGCGGCCAGCCGCCTCTCGTTGATATACGAGGCTACGCCGGCGAGCATGAGAGTGTGTGTTTGGGGATTGCCGTTGGAAAGGAGGTTGCCGTTGGTGGTCTCAGAGTGACGGTGAGTGGCCTTTTAACGGAATCCGTGAAGCTATTTGAGGTGAGACCAGTCGTGGCGGCAAACGGGAAACGAGTGTATGACCCACTTGTGCCACTGAGGGATGGTCTACCATTGACGGTCAGGCCCGGTGTGCCGATCTATATCTGGCTCGATGTGAATTTGGCCGTCCTCGGCCCTGGCACCCACCGCTTTGAGATCCACCTTGAAGGTCGCAACCACGTTCTCACTGTTCCTGCCATGGCAACTATTGCTGCGTATAGTGGCAATGGTACCAAGCCGCTACATGCCGTTAACTGGGCATACCTTTCGGACATGCCTATCTTTCGTAACAGAGATGCTGCGGTTCGTGACCTGGTGCTTCACGGTATCAATACATTCGTAGCGCACCCTTCTGAAATCCCCGGCCTTGCACTCGACGGTAGCTGGGTTGTCACCCAGACTACCCAGTTTGTACATACGGTGGAACTGGCCAAGCAACATGGAATGCTATTACTTTTTCTCGGTTGGAATGCCGGGAAAAATCCACTAGGTTTTTCAAGTAAGGTACAGACTCTAGATCCTGCTGCGAGAGATCGGTTGTTGGAATGGGTTGGGAAGCTATCCGCTTACCTCGCAAGTCAAGGACTACCCTTAGACCGTTGGGCCTTGTATCCGGTTGACGAGCCAGATCGTGACAGTTTACAGCTGCTCAAGGCAGTCGCTGGAGCAGTCAAGCGCTGGAATCCCTCTATCCGAATTTACGCAGATCCTAGCGTGTATGCGAGCCCACCCCTCGATATTTCCAACCTTCGCGAGGTACAGGATGTGGTGGATTACTGGCAACCTAATCTCTTGGCCGTGCGTGGTCCTTTGGGGGGATTTTTCACGGGCCTTCAAAAGGAATGGTGGATTTACGGCAATCCTAAATCGCCAGCAAAGCTTGGTTCGCCCTTACATGACTATCGATTTCTTGCGTGGTGGGCCTGGCACTATCGCGCTAGTGGAGTGGGATTTTGGTCCTATAGCGACACAAATGGCAGTTCCGCCTGGGATGATCTCGATAGCCGCCGACCGGACTGGGCGGTTGTGTATGAATCAGACGATGGCGTAGTGAGCAGCCGCCGGTGGGAGGCGTTTCGGGAAGGGTTGGAAGATTATGTTTTATTGTCGGCGTTGAGTAGAGCCCAAGTTCAAGAAGTCTTGCGTGCGGGTGGCGAACAGGATCTTGACCGGTGGGATTCGGCTGCTGTTGAGAGGGTACGCCGAGCACTTCTAATCGGCTTACCAAAAGCCTTTAGCAACGATACTGGCCGACGATGATTCCACAACAACTGCTGGGCTGTATCTAATCACTGCGTGATCTCAAACCAGATAGTGAAGGTAGCAGTTCCTGCGTTGTCTACGTCTTGCTCGGATGAACTAACGTTCTTTCTCTCGCTATGGACCGATTGCTGTTGTACGCACGAACACTCTGCTATCTCCGACCGAGGCAGGTCTTTGCCCTGATTTGTAATCGATTACAGAGGCCTTCAGCCGAACTCCGGCAACCTCATCGGCTAGGGCTACGGCCTGGCATAGGGCTCATCCCAAACATTCAAGATTTCCGGCCGCCTGCGAGTGATAATTCGTTCCGGTTCTTAAATCAAGAAAAGTCCTTCTCGAACAGTCGAATGGACTGGGCCAGCAAAGAGATGCCCAAACTCTGGCGGTACAACCTGCACTACTTTGACTATCTGAATGATGGGGCTCGATCCCTTGAGCAGAGAAAACAATTAGTTGCAGACTGGGTTCTGAACACTCGTCCAGGCATGGAGGATGCTTGGGAACCGTACACAGTTTCCCTGCGAATCGTGAACTGGGTTAAATTTTTTCTAGAGCCGAATGTCACGATTCAACAGGAGTGGTTGGAGAGCCTCTATCAGCAAGCGCTGTGGCTCGAGCGAAACGTCGAGTATCACATTTTGGCGAATCATTACCTGAAAAATGGTGTGGCCCTATTCTTTGCGGGTCTGTATTTCGAAGGCGGCGATGCAGACAGGTGGATCAAGAAAGGCATGAAGATTTTGAGAGAGGAATCGGCAGAACAGTTTCTCCAGGACGGCGGACATTATGAGCGAAGTCCAATGTATCACTCAATCTGTGTCATGGATTATTTGGACGTCCTGAACCTGATGACTTCGTCTCGTGACGTAATTTTGTTCGATGAAATTGGATATTTCAAGACTCAGACCATCCGGGCGTTAGATTTCTTGAGTACGCTTTGTCTCCCAGATGGTGAGATTCCACTCTTTAACGATTCCGCCTTTGGCATCACTCCTCACCCAAAACGCATGTATGAATATGCCTGCCACGTTATCGGTTATTCGAGGCCGGCCATGCGAAGCGAACTGTCTGTCACCCAGCACCCGCAAAGCGGCTATTACGTCCTACGCAAGGGTTCTGACATGATGGTGATCGATTGCGGTGAGATCGGGCCGACCTATCAGCCGGGGCATGCGCATTGCGACACCCTCAGCTATGAGTTGGCAGTGAACGGCAGGCGCATGATCGTAGACAGCGGCGTATATGACTATGAATACAGTCGGCAACGCGCCTATGCACGAAGCACCAGAGCCCATAACACCGTGACAATCGATGATGAAGAGCAGTCCGAAATCTGGGGTGTGTTTCGAGTAGCGAGGCGGGCAAAGCCTATACTTGGTTGGGCAAAGATAACGTCCGACGATCGAGCTGTCTTTGAGGGCGCTCACGACGGATACAAAAGGTTGCCTGGTGCCCTCATTCATCGCAGAAGAATTGAGTACGACGGCAGCTCTCACTGGCTCGTGGTTGACCATATGGAAGGGGCAGGGACGCATCGAGCGAAGAGCTATGTTCACCTCCATCCGGACTACACGGCAGACATCGAGGGGCGACGAGTCAGCATTCGTGATGCTGCTGGTGTTGAATGGGCCAGTCTTGAGATGCTCAATGAAGGGGAAGTCAGTGTTGAAGAGAGCTGGTATTACCCTGAGTTTGGGCGCGAAACCAAGAATAAGGTGATTGTGTATACTTGCTCAGGAGCCATGCCGATGAGCTTCGCGTATCGAATAACGACAATGAGTAGTGACCCCGTAGCGTAAGGTCGAGATATCCATGAACATCTTATTCTTATCTCATTATTTCCCTCCAGAGGTGAACGCGCCGGCGACCAGGACCTACGAGCATTGCCGGCAATGGGTAAAAGACGGCCATGCAGTGACTGTCGTGACCTGTGCTCCCAATCATCCTCAGGGTAGGGTCTATGAGGGATATCGCAACTGGTTTTTTCATCGCGAGATACAAGATGGTATCCAGGTTGTCAGAATTTGGACGTATGTCACGGCTAACGAGGGTTTCCTGAAGAGAACACTGAACTATGTGTCCTACATGTTGTCCGCGATTGTTGTCGTCCTGTTTCTTCCTAAGGCAGACGTCGTACTCTCAACCTCTCCCCAGTTCTTTAACGGTCTTGCAGGTTACGTTGTCAGCAGGCTACGACGAATCCCCTGGATATTGGAAATCCGCGATCTGTGGCCGGAGTCTATCGTTGCTGTCGGGGCTCTTAAGAATCGGGCCATGATCAAGTTACTTGAGTGGATTGAGCTATTCGCGTATTGCACGGCAGATCGAATTGTGCCGGTGACGGACTCTTTCAAGTCGTACATGTTGGGAAAAGGCATTGAGGGTGACAAGATTGTCGTCGTGAAGAACGGCGTCGACCTTGGGCAATACAAACGACTTGAGGGGCCTAATTCTGTCGCCCAAGAGCTTGGTCTGCAAGGCAAGTTTGTGGTTTCGTACTTTGGTACCCACGGGATGGCGCACCATCTTGAGACGATGTTGCATGCGGCGCAAGAACTGGTCAGTTCTAAGGAGATTGTCTTTCTGTTAGTTGGCGATGGTGCTGAACGGCAAAAGCTGGTCTCCATGCGGAGTGCCATGGGACTTGACAACGTGGTGATGCTCGACCAGCAGCCGAAAAGTCGGATGCGGGAGTTTTGGGCGCTTTCGAATGTCAGTCTCGTTCTCCTCAAGAAATCCGATCTCTTTAAAACCGTGATCCCGTCAAAAATATTTGAGAGTCTCGCGATGGAGAAGCCTGTCATTCTTGGGGTGGAAGGAGAGAGCGCGGATCTCATTCGGGCAGCCAAGGCAGGCATCTGCATCGAACCAGAACAGGCGAAAGAGCTGGCCTGCCGTGTGTTGGAACTGTCGCGAGATCCTGGATTGTGTCAAGAGCTCGGTAGAAGCGGCAGGAAGTATGTCATGGAACATTTCGATCGCATCGTGCTCGCAAGGAAACTTGCGTCTGTCATGGCGACTGTCTGCCCAAGTAGTTCTCATGATCAATCTGAGGCTCCCGCCGAGACGGTGCAAGCGGAGCCGCGGCCTGCTCAGCTGAAGAAGGCCGCGTGATGAACAACAGGAGCCGCGCGCTGATTGGTCTTGGCGCCAGGAGTTGACGGCAGCAGGAAAACAGCCTCGCGTAGGCAGCACGACATAGTCTTCATGACACAGCCGGCGCCTTGGCGCCGGCTGTGTTCTTTTGTGCGATACCGTACAATTTTCTGACACCTTATCGTGCGATCTTGTACCTGAGCCAGAATTGAACAGGCCTAGGAGGGTTGAACGGACAGTACCCGCCGGCAATTTCTTACCCCTCATGGTTTAACAATGAGTTAGCAGGTGGGCTCGGCGGCCTGGGATTTGCTCCATCCCCAGGCTGTGCGCATGTACCACCTTTACGAAGGAGTGTTTGTATGCAGACCATGAAACAGTTGTCGGTCAAAGGGCTTTTCCTGCCAGCGATCACGTTGTGTTCCCTCCTCCTTTCCGGGAACGCTGCTCACGCAGCCCTAGTGAACTATTCCTTTACTGGAAGCGTGAGCAATGTGAGCGGAGCCCTGAGGTCGACGCTCCCGCTCACGTCCTCGATGTCAGGAACTTTCCAATACGACGCTGACACCCTGCCATCGGGAACCGGTAGGTATATGGGAGCCGTCCAGAATCTTTCGCTCACCATCGGGGCGTATTCGGTCAGTCTCGACCCCCTGGGTACCACGAATGCCATTCGCATCACCGACAACCCTTCGGGGGATCTGTGGCGACTGAGGACTTCTGTAGTCGGTCCGTCGATTGGTGAGTTCACTCCGGAGCAGTTTCGTATGGACCTAGCAGATGAAGATGGCATGGCGATCACCGGGACGACGCTCAGCAATCCACCGAGCCTGGGGGATCTGACCTCAACCCACTGGCGGCTTGTCTTTGAGAATATGGATGGGAGGACCGTCAGGATTCAGGGCGCGTTGACGAGTTTGATAGCCACGCCGTTGCCGGCAGCCGTTATTTTGTTCGGCGCCGGTCTCATCTCACTGGTCGGTCTTGGGGCTGGAGGTTTGCGAAACCTTCGTTGGCCTCAGGCTTAGACGAGAAGAACGGTTCCTGTGAACCAGGGCTTGGTACCTCAGTAGAAGGTATCAAGCCCGTTCGTTATGAGGAACATGTGTAAACTGTGGGATGTCATCGCGTAAGGATTAGGTGAAGGCTCAGAGGTAAAGATACAACCATTTTCGTCGTTGCCCCGTTTCCGCCCGCGACAGGAGTGAAGACGTGACCCGGAAGTTCTCTGAACCGATCGTGAGAAGCTTGTCTTATGACCTTCGTTCTGGCTTCCAGCGTATTCAGCGTGCGTTCATACGGCTCTAAATTCCATCTATAGCTGAGCATGTCCTATGGGTAGCAAGGTCTTTATCGGTCTCAGCGCAGTATTAGCCACGGTCCTACTGGGGTACCTGTATGCCGATAGCCTTGCCTTTCTGTTCGGCTACTGGATCGGCAGCGAAGATTATAGCCATGGAATGTTTGTTCCTCTGATTAGTCTGTTCTTGATCTGGCAGGCTCGGCATCGCATTGCTGTAGCTGGTGCTGGGAACTCGTGGTGGGGTCTTACTGTCATTGTAACCGGACTCTTTCTCTATTGGATCGGTGAGCTTGCCACGCTGTATGTCCTGCAGCATGTGTCGCTCTGGATGGTCATTGTGGGACTGGTCATTGCGGCAATTGGAGTTCGTCGGGCAAGGGCAATTGCGTTTCCTCTTTCCTATCTATTGACCAGCATCCCGTTGCCGGTTTTCTTGTATGCCAGTCTATCGAGTCAACTGCAATTGTGGTCTTCGGCTCTTGGAGTGGGCTGCTTGCAGCTTGTTGGCGTGACGGCCTTTCGCGAAGGCAATGTGATCGATCTGGGGCCGGTCCAGCTTCAAGTGGTCGAAGCTTGCAGCGGTATTCGCTATTTGCTTCCGCTCACCTCACTCGCGCTGCTCTGCGCCTATCTCTTTAAGGATCGGATGTGGAAACGAGTGGTGCTTGTCCTCTCCTCGATTCCAATCTCCATTGTCGTCAACGGTTTCCGTATCGGCATGATCGGAGTCCTGGTCGAATGGTATGGGCAGGGGGCTGCCGAAGGGTTTTACCATCTGTTCGAGGGATGGGTGCTGTTTATGACAAGTTTGGGTCTTCTGATTTTCGAGATGTGGGTATTAGCCAGAATCGGAATGATGGGGGATCGATCATCCTTTCTTTCTCGATTCACCTGGGCTGATCACTCTCCAGGTCCTACCCATACTGTCATCTCCCACCCTCCACACTCTCTCAGTCTTTTCCCAGGTCCTGCCTATCTCTGCAGTGTGGCGCTGCTCGTTCCCGTGGCCTTCGCCTCGACTTTCATGGTGCAACGTGAAGAGGTTCCGCCGTCTCGAGTCATGTTTGTCGATTTCCCCATGAACCTCGATGGATGGCTAGGTACCTCGCTGTCGTTAGAAAAACAGTATATCGACGTGCTTCGGTTCGATGACTATGTGTTGGCTGACTTTCAATTTGGCGACGGGCTGCCCGTCAATTTATATGCTGCCTATTATCAGTCACAAAGAAAAGGCCAGTCAACGCATTCTCCTCAGAGCTGTCTTCCAGGCGGTGGTTGGGAAATTTCTTCCTTCAAACCTGTGGATGTACCAGCTAGCCCCGGGAGGGTTCGGTCGCTGCAAGTCAATCGAGCGTTGATCCAAAAGGACAATCAGAAACAAGTCGTGTTGTACTGGTTTAAGCAACGGGATCGGATTCTTATCAATGAATATCTGGTGAAGGTGTACTTGCTCTGGGACTCTCTATCGAGGGGCCGAACCGATGGGGCGCTCGTGCGAATCGCCTCACTCGTTGGCCCAGGTGAAACCGAGGACATCGTCGATCAACGGCTGCTTCGGTTCGTCTCAACGATTGAGCCTGAATTAAGTCGCTATGTGCCGGACTGAAGCGGGAAACAAAAGCCATGGTTCAGACTATGGATGTAGTTTTTAATCCCATGTGCCTCAACCTCAATCTACGTCTCAGTCTTTCTTCGATGTTAATGGGAGAGGGGAATGATGAGTAGCGAGCTTTTTTTTAGTTTCATCACGTCGCTTCTCATTTGCATGGCGTTAATTCCGCCTTTATGTCTCTTGGCTGGCCGGTTCCAAATCATGGACCAACCGGGGGAACGCAAAGTCCACGAGCATCCTGTCCCAAGGGTGGGTGGCATTGCGTTTGCGATTGGAGCGTTTGCCAGCATTCTGTGGTGGGGCCCCAAAAATAGCATCACCTTGTCCGTACTGCTCGGCGGATTGATAATCTTGGGATTCGGCGTGTGGGACGATCGTGCGAATCTCGGCTACCGGATCAAGTTACTGGGGCAGGTGATAGCGGCGCTTGCTGTCATTATGATTGGAGGGATCCGATTCGAACATATCCCATTCCTGCTTGATGCTGAACTGCCGCTGTGGATTGGAATTCCCGTCACGGTACTCTTCTTTGTCGCTGTATCGAATGCGGTCAATCTCACGGACGGCCTCGACGGATTAGCGGGAGGGCTTTCCTTCTTAACCCTTTGTGGGATTGCGTACCTGGCGTACCTCTCCAACGATTCGACGGTCCTTTTGCTGACAGTCCCGTTCCTAGGGGGTGTGTTGGGCTTCCTGCGCTACAACACCTATCCGGCTCGGATTTTCATGGGGGACAGTGGTAGTCAATTGCTTGGCTTTATCATGGGGGTGCTAGTTATCATTCTGACCGATTCAACCAGAGGACCGTTCAGCCCTGCCTTGGCATTCCTACTCTTAGGGTTACCATTCCTGGATACACTAGGAGTCATCGGACAGAGACTTGCTGAAGGCCGCTCTCCTTTTATTGGAGACCGCACGCATATTCACCATAAGCTGCTTGCGGTTGGCTTTTCCCACTATGAAGCCGTGACAGTGATCTACGCCATTCAAGCAGGGATGGTGGGGTTAGCTTACCTGCTTCGTTGGCAGACTGATACTCTGATCGTGCTGCTCTATCTCATCCTGGCCGGTGCCGTCCTGGCCCTCTTTATCGCTGCAGGGCATGGACTGATTTCCACTCCCACCCCGCAGAGTGCGCGCGTTCGTCCAGAGAGGTGGCTTTCGGAGGTTCTCAGCGGTCCTTGGTTGCGCGATCTACCGATTCGATTCTTGGCCTCGGTGGTCCCTCTCTTCCTCATTGCTACGGTCTTTCTTCCGGCGCAGGTCCCTCAAGATATCGGTTACATTTCGACCGTGCTATTCGGCGTTGTTTTGGTCGGTCTCTCCTTCGTTCCTCAACTGGCTCCGTATTTTGTGCGAGGAGGACTCTACTTGGGCAGCACCTTCTTATTGTATGTCACTGACGCATCATGGCTGCGGGCAGGTCCTCCGTTCCCAATGATCTACCACATGTTGTTTGTCGCAATGGCTGTGATGGTCTTGCTGTGTATGCGATTCAACAGTCACAGTCGGTTTCAGACGACGCCACTCGACTATCTGATGGTATTTTTGGCCGTGCTCTTCCCCCTCCTTCCGGAAGTGAGCACGGACGTCTCGGCGCTCGGCCTCTTTGCTGCCAAGTTGATTGTGTTGTTCTTCTCTTTCGAGCTGTTGTTGCACGCGTTTTCGGATCGTGTGAAGCAACTCGGGCTGGTATCCCTATGGATCTTGTTCGGATTGGGGATTCGGAGATGGCTGTAGTGGGAAGAATTTAATGTTGGAGGCAAGAGGGGGGAGGGCGAGGTTGAGGGAAGCTTGGATCATCGCCTCTAAGTCCGGCCTAAATGTTTTGAATAACTGGCGTACTTTTCAACAGGCTGTTAGGGTGACACAATGAAATACCGGAGCATCATTATATTGTTTATGGCGATCGCACTCCTCGCGTGTGGCGGGCCCGAGGAGCGGAAGGCCAAATACCGTGCGCGGGCACAAGAATATCTTGAAGCCGGTAATTTCCCCAAAGCTCGCGTAGCCCTTCGCAACGTCCTTAAAATTGATCCGAAAGACGTCGATGCCTACTTTCTATTTGCGCAAGTCGAGGAGAAGGAAAAAAACTGGCGCAACGCCGTCTCGCTTTACCAGGAGGTGGTACAGCTTGTTCCTGACCATTCTGCCGCACTCATTAACCTTGCGAAATACTATCTCGAAGCTCGTCTGTCAGACCAAGTCATCTCAACGGCCGACAAGGTGCTGGCGAAAGATCCTGAGCATCCTCAAGCGAAGGCCCTCAAGATTGCAGTGTTAGCTGTCGCAGGACAACTCCCTGACGCAATGACCAAAGCCGAGGCTCTAGGTTTGCAATTTCCCACCGAGCCAGATGTGGCGGTCTTGCTGGCTACGCTTTACGGCCAACAGCAGCGCTATCGTGATGCGGAGGCCACGTTGCAGCGGGCACTGGACGCTCATCCGAAAGACATGGATCTGCTGAACAATTTGAGCACGATCCTGATTCAGGCGAAAGATATGGCCGGTGCGGAGATGGTGGCTCGCCGTATGATTGAGACAGAGCCTACCCTGTTCGATCACCGGCTGAGGCTGGCCCGGTTCTTTGATACACAAGGTGCACATGAGAAGGCGGAAGTCGTTTTGCGAGAAGCCATCGCCCTTGATCCGAATAGCGAGGAACGCCGTCTCATGCTAGCCAATTTTTTCAGTGCCAGGAAGGATCATCCTGCTGCAGCGCAGGCACTCCTGGAGGCTGTGACGCAGTTGCCACATTCGACTAAGATTCACTTCGGACTTGCGACGCTATACCTCAAGAGCGGGCAGGACGCCAAGGCGCGCGAGCAGTATGCGTCACTGGTCAAGGACTACAAGGAGAAGCCGGCCGGCCTCGAAGCCAAGGTGAAACTCGCGGAGATGGATCTTGTCTCAGGTAAACAGGCGGAAGCAGAGCGGCAGGTAGAAGAGGCTCTGAAAGCGAATCCTCGTTCGTCCGATGGCCTGGTTCTCTCAGGTCGGATGGCCCTCGCGAAGAGGAACGGGAAAGATGCGGTACAGGCGTTTCGAACCGTGTTGCACGACCAGCCCGAGTTGGCAACAGTGCACTTCCTGCTCGGCCAGGCCTATCTACTGACTGGAGAGAACAACCTTGCAAAGGAAAGTTTTGAGCATGCGGTAGCCCTCTATCCCGGACAGGTCGATGCGAGGCGATCGCTTGCGGCACTGGAAAGCCAAAGTGGTCGGCACCAACAGGCTCGTGCTCGACTCGACGACTTGTTGAAGCAACGGCCGGATGACTTGGCTGCTCTCGACATGTTGATGATGCTCGATCTTGTCACAAAAAACTGGGTTGAAGCAGAGCACACGTTGAGTCGCCTTCATGCCGTGGCAAAAGACAGCGTCGTCGCTTTCATGGCGGAAGGACGCCTGCGGGAGGCACAGCAACAACTTGACAAAGCCAGCGCAGCGTATGAACGAGCGACGATTCACGCCCCAAACGATCCAGACGCATTGCTGTCTCTGGTGAAGCTGGATGTCGCGCAGGGTCGTACCGATCGCGCGAAGACTCGACTCGATGCATTGCTGGCCACGCGGCCGGATCATCTGTTTGGCCATGGGCTGCTGGGCGAAGTGTTAGTTCTCACCGGCCATCTCCAGGACGCAGATGTCCAGTTTCTGGAAGCGTCCCGCGTGAACCCTAAATGGATCGCGCCGTGGCTCGGTTGGGGAGAGTTGTGGCTGGCGCAGAAACAGCCGGACCGGGCGATTCAGGTGATTCAAGCCGGTTTGAAGGCGAACCCTGACAGCGAGGAATTGCACATGCTTCAGGCGTCTGCTTATTCCACTCAAGGCCAGTTTGACCACGCCATCACTGCATATGATGGAGCGTTGCGGCTAAATCCTCGTAACGTGCTGGCCGCGAACAACTTGGCCACCTTGCTGGTCGATTACAAGGGAGATCCTCAGAGTTTGCAGAAAGCGTTTGCGCTGAGCCGCGATTTCGAAAAAGATGCGCCGCACCCGTTGTTCCTGGATACGTTGGGATGGGTGCGCTTCAAGATGGGGCAACGAGAAGAAGCACTTCGGCTCATGAAAGGTGCGGTTGCCAAATCGCCAGAGGTTCCCACGCTAAATTATCATCTTGGAATGGCCTTCTATCAATCTGGAAAGACTGCGGAGGCTCGCGCCTACCTCTCAAAGGCTCTGAAGAGTGCTGAGGTGTTTCAGGGGCGTCAGGAAGCAGCACAGACCTTGTCTCAGGTGCGGGGGTAAGAACGTGGTTATTATAGGTGGTCACATCCGTCGTATTCTTCGCAGTATGGGAATGCTGCTCCTGTTTCTCGTCATGGTGGCGGGCGGAGCATTGCCTTACGATTCCAATGCCATAGGCGCCACATCAGCAGCGTCAGTGGTCGATCCAGGGTACCGACTTGGAGCTGAAGACGTCATGTTGATTTCCGTGTGGAAAGATGAGCAACTCACCAGGGAGGTTGTGGTTCGCCCCGACGGAATGTTTTCGTTTCCTCTGGTGGGGGATTGCCAGGCCCAAGATCAAACGGTTGAAGAGATTCGTTCCGACTTGGTGAAACGGCTAACGAAGTACATTCCGAATCCGAACGTGTCGGTCGCCGTCACGAAAGTCTTGAGCTACAAAATCTATGTCGTCGGGCGCGTCAACAAGCCGGGAGAGTACTTGATTGGCCACTATACTGACGTACTCCAGGCGTTGAGTTTAGCCGGGGGATTGACGCCCTTTGCTGCAGAAAACGATATCAAGGTCATCAGACGGGTCAAAAGAGATAAAGAGGTATTTCTCTTTCGTTATGGCGATATGCGTAAGGGGAACGATCTGGAGCAAAACATTCTCTTACAGCGCGGCGATGTCGTCATGGTGCCATAGCAGTTGTGGCACCAATGCGATTGAGGCATGAGGTTGGAAGCTGTGGTCGATCGCCTGGCTGGAGAGGCATTGAGCCGTTCATCCTGTGGTTCTGCGTTCTAGGATCTGGCATGGTCTGCCAAAGCGAGGCTGCCGAGTGGTCACTTTTGCCGTCGATTGGAGTCAAGGGCGTGTACAACAGCAATCTGCTTTTAACTCCACTCCCGCACGATGAGACCTACGGCCATTGGGTTTCTCCGGCGGCCGAGTTCTCCGGCAAGACGGAGCGTCTGGAGGTGAGTGGCCGGGTCGCTTCCGACTTCGTGTCGTACTACGGTGGGGAGCAGAACAGTTTTACCAATATTTACTTGCCACTATCTGTTCGTTATAAGACCGAGAAGGATCAGCTGGGCTTCACCGGCGGATTCACCCGTGACAACACATTGATCAGCGAACTACTGGCTACCGGTTTGGTGTTGCGCTTTACACAACGAAACCAATGGACGGCCAATCCATCCTGGACCAGAAGCATCACTGAGAAACTGTCGTTTCAATCCAGTGTTCAGCTGTCCGACACCACCTATGAGAATGGCTTGCATCTTGGCCTGGTAGACTATCAACTCTTTGGTGGTTCAGGCGGGCTGCTTTATCAATTGACCGAACAGGACCAAATTCAATTAACCGGCTCGTATGTTAATTTTCATACGACGAATGCACCATCGCCAGTTCACGCCAGTTTCCCAGGAGTCAATTTGAGCCTGACCCATGCGTTCACCGAAACTCTGACCGGAACGGCATACGGTGGCCCCCGTTTTGTGAGCTCAAGTACCCAGACAGTCAGCGAGAACATCAGGGCCCAGAACGCCGTCTGGCTGTTCGGCGCCAGTCTCGTTAAAAAGTTTGAACGCGCATCTATTCAAGTGAACGTGGATCGGGATATTGTGCCGAGCGGATTCGGTCTGCTCATTCAAAGAGATCGCGCAGGCCTCACTGTTTCTCACGATCTTACGGAAACCCTGGCTGCTTCTTTCAATGGGTCGGGCTACCTCGTCTCTGGCATTTCGAATATCTCGCAAGGCAGCACAATACCGGAGAGCCGCTACTTCTATCTCACACCTAAGATCGCCTGGAAAGTTCTGGAGTGGTGGAAGCTTGAGTTGTCCTATGCCTATGGTTGGCGGGACACAGACAGTTTCTCAGCTCCGGCCATCTCTAATTCCACCATGCTCATGCTCACGTACTATCCGCCAAAACTGGCGCTTTCGAATTAAACGAGTTGTTCATGCCTACGCTACACCCATCAAGAGATTCTGAGCCGATTCACGGGCTTCAGGACTACCTGGCAGTATTCCGCCGCCGTCGAACCTTGACACTCTTGGCAGGTGGAACTCTCTTGATCCTCAGCCTCGCGGCGGCATTCCTCTGGCCACCGACCTATAAATCCATGGCGACCATTCTGATCGAGGAACAGGAAATTCCATCAGAACTCGTTCATTCGACGATTACCAGTTATGCCGATCAGCGAATCGAAACGATTAAGCAACAAGTGATGAGTCGGACGACCTTGTGGAAAGTCGTCGAACAATACAATCTCTACGCAGACCTGCGTCGAACCAACCCTGCAGAAATAGTTGTGAAGCAGTTCATCAAAGACATTCAGGTTGAAGTAATCAGTGCCGACGTCGTGGATAAGCGCACCCAACATCCAACGAAGGCCACCATCGCATTCACCGTGGCGTACCAGAGCAACTCACCCGACTTGGCCCAGAAGGTCGCCAATGAGCTGACTAGCCTGTTCCTGGGCCAGAATCTGAAGAGTCGAGAGCGGCAAGCTCAGGAAGCGACATCGTTCCTCCAGCAGGAGGCGGAGAATCTTTCTCAGCACATCGGAGAGGTGGATGAAAAGATTGCCAAGTTCAAGCACCGGGCGAGCGGTGCCTTGCCGGAACTGATGCCCCTGAACTTGCAGATCATGAATCAGTCTGATCGAGAACTGATGGACATCGACCAGCAAGTTCGAACTCTCGAAGAACGCAAGAACTATCTTGAGGGTGAGCTCGCCACAATCAAGCCGAATACCCCAATCATGTCCGTGACCGGAGAACGCATTCTGGACTCAGCCGAGCGCTTACGTGCCTTGCGCGCAGAATATACCGGAGCCTCTGCCAATCGGTCTCCCGAGCACCCGGACGTTCTGAAGATGAAGCAGGAGATCGAGGCCTTGGAAAAGGAAACTGGACAGCGTCCTGAGATTGAGGAAACATCCAAACAACTCATCGACGCTCGCGCCACGCTGGCTACCGCGTTGAAGCGTTTAGGCAGTGAACATCCCGACGTCATTCAGGCCCGTCGCACGATTGAAGCCTTGGAGCGGGAAGTTCGCCAGCTCGACTCTGCCACTGTTCGAAGGCCTATGCTGAGACCGGAAAATCCTGCCTACATCAATCTCCAGGCTCAGCTCAATTCCGCAACCTCTTCATTGAATGCCTTGCGAGCGACTCGCATAGCTGTGAAGCGACGGCTCGAGGACTATGCCTCACGCCTTGAACGGACTCCGGAAATGGAGCCTGACTATCTCTTCCTGACTCGTGATCGTGACACCTCAGGGCAGAAGTATCAGGATATCCGGTCCAGGCTGCTGGAAGCCAAGGTCTCGGAAGGGTTAGAGGTGCAGCGAAAAGGTGAACGATTTTCTCTCATCGATCCGCCCAGCTTGCCGGAGAAGCCGGACAAGCCCAACCGGCCCGCTATTGTGCTTCTGGGCTTTATTCTAGCCCTCGCTGGCGGAATCGGCTCCGCCGCCGCTGTGGAATCGCTCGATCATTCGATACGCAGCCCGGAACAGCTGGCGCAACTAACTCAGTTGTTCCCGCTAGCGGTGATTCCCTTCATGCCAAACGAACAGGATCTTTCACGAGCCGTGAGACGCGGACGCCTCCTGAAGGGAGCAGGCCTGGGCACACTCATGGCGATCCTTGCGTTGCTCCATGTGTTCATCATGCCATTAGATGTGCTGTGGTTTGCCACGCTCAGGCGGTTTGGCCTAGAGTAAATTGTGAAAAATATCAGTGGTAGGAGGTTAGCGGCTGAACCCGTCAACCTCAACATTCGAACTTTCTGGCGTTTCAGGGGACTCCATGGACCGATTTAGGACTGCGCTACAGCTGTACAAAGACCAGAATGGTCAGCCTGGCACAAAGCCAAAAACAGGAAAGGCTGCCGCTGGCCAAGCCGTGCCTCCCCCCATCGTCTATACCACGACGAGGTCGCTGAATATTCCTCTCTCTGTGCTTCGTCAGCGGCGGGTGATGGCTGCGTACGACAAGGGCCCTTTCGTCGATGCCGTGAAGATTTTGCGGACCCAGGTCATGCATCGCCTTCGCGAAAATAACTGGAATGTGTTGGGCGTTACCAGCCCAGGGCACGGCGAAGGTAAAACGTTGACTGCCGTGAATCTGGCCGTGAGTCTTGCCATGGAAACCACTCAGACTGTGCTGCTTGTGGATGCCAATCTCCGTAATCCCAGCATCCACGAGGTATTCGGCTTGAAGGACTGTCCAGGTCTTGCCGATTACTTGTTGGACAATCAGCCAGTCGAGGACTTGTTGGTGCATCCCGGGATTGGTCGTTTTGTGTTATTACCTGGAGGACGAGCGATTTCGAACTCGACTGAAATTCTTACGTCGCCTAAAATGTTGGCATTGGTTGAAGAATTCAAGCATCGCTATCCCTCGCGGATCGTCATTTTCGATCTTCCGCCGCTCCTCTACACGGCAGATGTACTCGCGTTCTCACCGTACATAGACGCGCTTCTCCTAGTCGTGGAGGAGGGGAAGACGACAGTCGAGGAGGTGCGCCGGGCCTTGTCTCTGCTGAAGAATTCCCGTCCTGTGTTGGGAACGGTACTGAACAAAGCTGGGCAAATGGCCACCACTCCTGCTAGCATGCGGAAGCTACTCTCTCACTAAATTCGAAATGCCTCCTGCAGGAAGGCGCGCACTCGATGTACGAGTCGTTCTACAATCTTCGGACCAAACCCTTCGCACTACTTCCGGATAGTGATTTTCTGTACCCTGGTTCGACGCATCGTGCGGCCTACAGCATCCTGGAATATGGCCTTATAAACGAGGCACCATTTATGGTGCTGACCGGCGATCCGGGGATGGGCAAGACGTCGCTTCTACAGAAACTCATTGCTGAGCATGGAGAGAAGCATTCGATCGGTCTTGTCACGAACGCGCGCTACGACATCGAGCATCTCCTACCCTGGATTCTACTTGCCCTCGGATTGAGCAAAAAGCGCCTTGACCCGGTTGAGGCCTATCACGTCTTCTCGGAGTTCCTGATTCAAGAGTCCAAACAGCATCGACGGGTCATCCTTATTATCGATGAAGCCCAGAGTCTTGGTGCTGAACTGCTCGAAGAACTGCGCCTGCTGTCCAATTTGAACGATGGGAAAACGTTGAAGCTGCAGATCATTTTGTCCGGCCAGCCGGACCTCCATACATTACTGCAGCGGATCGATATGACCCAGTTTGCCCAACGGATTGTCGTCGACTATCACTTGGAACCGCTCTCGGAGGTGGAGACGGGGCATTGTATTCGTCACCGGTTACAGATTGCCGGCGGACATCCCTCATTGTTTACGAATAAAGCCTGTGCACTGGTACACCGTTTGACGCGAGGAACGCCTCGTCTTATCAATCAGGTGTGCGAAATTGCCTTAACCTATGGGTTTGCCGAGCAGGCTCGTGTCGTTACATCCAAGCTCGTGGCTCAGGCCGCTTTCGACAGGAGTAAAGGCGGGATTCTACCGTTGTCGGCACGAGACGAACTGAGTTCTCTGGCCAACGCTCCGGAAGATGCCACCGAGATCGATGCCCTTCCTCCTCAGTCCAGCTCACCGCAGCCGAGACTGGCAAGTGCACCTCTGGAACCCGGCTCACCGCGTCAGAAACTTGCAAGTCTCTCTCCGGACCTCTCAGCTCCACGTTCGGTTGGCACACCAGAATCCCTCTATACAAATGGAGTAGTGATGAGGAAGGAAGGCCGTTTGAGAGACGCGATCGAAATACTTGAACTGGCGGGAAAGAGCCCGTCCTATTTGATGAAAGCACAGGCACAGATTGGACTTTGCTACAGGACTATGGGAGACCAAGACGCTGCGATTCAGGCGTTCCGCACTGCGCTGAGCGATCAGTCGGCCTCGCGGAAACAGGCTATCGATGTCCAGTACTTTCTCGCACGGACCCTCGAATTAGCTGGACAGACAGCAGAAGCTGCAACGCTATACCGCCGTATCGTTCAGATGAATCCACGTTATAAAGATGCTGCCTATCGGGCCAAGGAGTTTGCAGCGAGGTCGAAACATCCAGCTAATGGGGAGCGGGGAACTGCGAATAACGGGTCTTGGATCGGCAATGCCATCGAGAGTTTCAGTCAGCTAATCGGCGGTCGCAAGTAGTGGATTTGCAAATCCTGTTCATTTAGCGAGATCTCATCCGACCGGCGCCTTCATGATAGAGACGGATCCCGCTGTGCAAGGTCTTCGAATATCTGTCTGACTCCCGTCAGGGGCTCCCATCCCAAGACAGCAAGAGAATCATTAACATAGGACGGAGAACGCATTCCATTCAACACGCAAGTGACGCCTGGCGTGCTGGCCAGGGCCCACAAAGCTTTTCTTGACAGCGATTCTCCGCGCCGTGTTTCTGGCAGCAGGAGATTGATGGCCGCCGACACCGACGCATTTTTCTCATGACTACGCTCAGTAGCTTCTCTACGGATCCCGCGCAACAGGGTGAGCAGCTGCGGCATATAACGATCCCGCCAAGCCTCCCATTGCTCAGCTGCTGTTCCAGTCACATGCTTCGACAGCGCTTGCACCACTTGATTCACATGCGGTGCGATCATCTGTTGCTCGATCTGTTCCCAATGTTCCAGCCCTTGGATTTGATGCCGCACGCGCGTCAGCTCAACGGCCCAGGTAAAGAAGTCGGATGGGGCCATGTCTTGACCACTCAGTTGAACGGATGGGGCGATGGCCTTGCGGTACTCGTCTTCAAGTTCCGCGACCATCCGGCATTGTCGATCGAAGTCTACCGGATCGCCCTCGATTGGAAAATCCGCTAATCGAAGCACGCCGCTTTTTTTCGTCGGCATGGCATTGAGCGGACGATTGACCAGCACCGCGATCCCTTCTCGTTGCGCCACTTCCAACACAGTCTCCCGCTGACCCACTCCGGTATTGGGCGTCACCAGCGCGCCTGCCTCATAGAGATTCATGGGGCATTGCAACACCGCAAAATAGTGGCGGTCGCTGCTCCGTGCCGCAGCGGCAGCGCGCGCCGCGTCGCACAGGCGAGAGAGCGATGTCGCTTCGGCATTCGATGGATCTGCCGTGACCGTATTCGACGAGACGCCGTAATAGTGAATCCGTCCCGCGGCCACTTGCGACTCAAAAAACGTGAAGGCCTGTTCAATCCGGCGATAAAAGGTGTTCTGAGACAGCGCGAGATCTCCACCTGCATGATGCGCGGCTTCAGAAAGGAAGTATTCAGGATTGTGCAGCAAACAGACGTCGAGCGTGGCCAGTCCAAGTCGATCCAGCGACAGTGTCATCTGATCGGCCAGATACTCCGGGTGGATACAATGCCAGATGCCCTCCCCATACTTGACCATGTCGGGGTAGGGCCGCCCGGCCTTTTCTCGCGTCTCGGCCCGTTTCAAGTTCTCTCCTTGCACATAGCCGATCTTCGAGACGACGATCACCTCTTGACGAGTCAGCTCACCGCTCTTGATCAACTCGCGTAAGACAGAGCCGACCAGGCGCTCACTGTCGCCGTCCATGTAATTGGTCGAGGTGTCGATCAGGTTCACGCCCTCTCGCAAGGCCTTCGTGAGCGCGTCTCTATGCTCGATGTCCCTCGTATCGATCCGATAGGTACCAAACCCCAGTCGGGATGTCGTCAACGCCCTGTTGCCGAATCGGCTATACCCATGTTCCATATGGCCGATATGGCGTGACTGACTCACGATGCGCGCGGCATACCGGGCTGTCCCTTCGGGACTGGCCGATCCGGGAAGCACCGCTCCTTGCAAGAGTGTCTGCTGGGTCGTCTGGTCCGTCCGTCGAGACGCCGACAAAAGCGCCTCGACGACCTCCAGCGGATCGGTAAGGGGGCGCTGACAGGAAAAATTTCGGCAAATATAGAGTGCGGCTTTCCCTTCCACCAACCCCTTGCCGGCCAACAGGGGATGACCAGACGGCGTGCTCGTTCCATCGCTAGAGGCGATCACGCGATGAGGCAAGAACACCTCGCGCACGGCGAGCTGCAGTGCCTCAAGCCCTGGATCGTTGACCGCTCCGACAAAAGCCAATTCGATCGGCCCATCTGCTAACAGATCTACCGCGGCAAGACTCTTGGCAAAGGCTCTCGGATACCGGGCCATCTGGCGGCCATAGGCGCGAATCCCACCAATCGCTGCTTCGCGCAGGTCCTGGCGATCATAGTGAAACGAGAGTCTGGCGAGGGCGGAAACCGCCACGGCATTTCCACTGGGCGTTGCACCATCCGCCCCCTCACGCGCTCGGATGATCAACGTTTCATGCGTCTTCCCGGTGGTGAAAAATCCCCCCTGGTTCTCATCCTGAAACGAGTCCAGGATCCGCTCTCCCAATTGAAGCGCGGCAGTGAGATAGCGCTCCTGCCCACTAGCTTCATAGATGTCGATCAATCCTTCTGCCAGATAGGCATAATCCTCCAGCACTCCATCGAGATGGGCTCGGCCTTGCCGCGACGTGCGGAGCAGCATCCCCTCCGAAGTCCGATGCATTAGCAGGAGAAAGTCTGCAGCCTTCATCGCTCCGTCGATGTAGCGGTCGACCCCTAACACCCGGCCTGCCTCGGCCATCGCCGAGATCATCATGCCGTTCCAAGCCGTAATGATTTTGTCGTCAAGTCCAGGCGGAACTCGCTCTTGGCGGGCGCGATAGAGGAGGGGGCGGACGCGATTGATCGTCTCGTGTAGTTCATCGATGGTGAGGTTCAACTCCTTGAGCACAATCTCAATGGGGCGCAGCCGATTCGGGATACTCCGATGTTCCCAATTCCCCGGATCGGTAATATCGTAGCAGGCACAGAATCGGCGGGTATCTTCTGCATTCTGCAACACGGCCTGGATCTCCGTCGGCGTCCAGACAAAGAACTTTCCTTCGACCCCTTCCGAATCTGCATCCGTCGCAGAATAGAATCCTCCGGCAGGGTCGGTCATCTCGCGGAGAATATACTCGAGCACTTCTGTCGTAACTTGGCGATAGGAAGTCTGGCTGGTCACCTGATAGGCTTCCAGGTAGGTTCGGGCCAGGAGGGCATTGTCGTAGAGCATCTTCTCGAAATGAGGAACCAGCCAACGCTCGTCGGTAGAATACCGTGCGAACCCGCCACCGATATGATCGTAGATTCCCCCGGCCGCCATCGCATCGAGTGTGCGTGTGACCATCTGCAAGGTTCGGCTCTCTCCCGTTCGTCGGTAACAACGGAGGAGTAAGGAGAGCCCTGCCGATGGGGGGAATTTTGGCGCACTGCCGAATCCGCCGTGGCGTTCGTCGAAATCCTCTCGGAATTGTGTCACCGCCTCATCCAGCAGGGAGACACTGACAGAAACGGGGGACACCGCTTTGAGTTCGTTCTTCAACCGCTCAGTCAATTGACGCGCTTGACTCGTGAGACCGGCGGCATCCTGCTCCCACGCTTCTGCGATTTTCTTTAGTAGGCTGGAGAACCCGGGACGGCCCCATCGATCGTCAGGAGGAAAATACGTACCGGCAAAGAATGGTTCCTGATCCGGCGTCAGGAAGACGGTCATCGGCCATCCGCCCTGGCCATGATTGAGGGTCACCGTGGCCTGCATGTAGATCTCGTCGAGATCGGGGCGTTCCTCCCGATCGACTTTGATACAGATAAAATGGCGGTTCATGAGTGCAGCAATGGCGTTATTCTCGAAAGACTCCCTTTCCATCACGTGACACCAATGACAGGCGGAATACCCGATCGAGAGCAGGATGGGACGGTTGTTCGCTTTCGATGCCTGCAAGGCCTCTGGTCCCCAGGGGTACCAGTCGACCGGGTTCAAGGCATGTTGGAGGAGATAGGGGCTGGTTTCGTGGGTGAGGCGATTAGGCCTTGCGGATTCTCTTGGAGTAGTCATGGCGCCACGGTAGCATCGGGGTCTGGGAGGGGTCAATGAGGGGACAGAAAAAGGGGCCTGCCATCGTGCGATGGCAGGCCCCTGAATCGTTCAAGTGAAGTATGTCTGATCAGATACAATCTTGCGGCATGCTTACTTGCCCTTCTCGTCTTTCTTCTTCTCGTCCTTCATGTCGCCGAACGTATCGGTGTAGCCACCCTTCTTCTCGTCCTTCTTATCTTTCTTTTCGTCACCGTACACGAGAACGTGGCCGCCCTTCTTTTCGTCCTTCTTCTCCTCTTTCCCTTCACCGGCAAAGGAAGGAGCGCTGAACGTCACGGCCACGGCCACGGCCATGATTGCCATCAAGATGCTCTTCATAATATGTCACTCCATTGTAATGTTAATGTGAATTGCCCGCTCAGTAGGGCAACCAGCGGCAACGGTAGCGAAAACAGGCCTAGCTGTCAACCGTGCTTGTCTCTCTTCTGCCATTTCCTCAAAACCATGGCACACAAGCGGTTCGGCTCCTGACCCAATCTTGTGATAATCTTAAAAAGTAAGGATTAGCCATGAATGACAATGGGCCCTATTCCAACTACCGTCTGACGGTTCGTCTCGAACTCGCCAACAAGCCTGGCATGTTTGCAAGGGTAGCCGCTGTCCTAGCCGAGGAGGGCGCCAACTTAGGCGCGGTGGATATCGTATCTGCAACGGCTGACTGCATGGTGCCAGACGTGACCTTCGACGTCCAGAACGAAGCGCATGGGGAAAAGGTGCTCGCCCGGGTCCGGGCGCTGCCCGACGTAAAAGTACTCTCAGCCTCCGACCGGATCTTTCTTCTCCATCTCGGTGGAAAGATTCGCGTGCAAAGCAAGTTCCCCATCACAACAAGAAACCTGTTGTCGATGGTCTACACGCCGGGAGTCGGCCGCGTGTCGCAAGCGATTGCGAAAGATAAAACTAAAGCCTATGCCTTTACCAGCAAGGGCAACACAGTCGCCGTGGTCACCGACGGATCCGCGGTGCTGGGTCTTGGCAATCTGGGCCCGGAGGCTGCCTTGCCCGTGATGGAAGGCAAGGCTATGCTGTTCAAAGAGTTTGCGGGAATCGACGCCTGGCCGATCTGCCTCAACACGCAAGATCCTGACGAGATTGTTCGCACGGTTCAGGCCATTGCTCCGGGGTTCGGCGCCATCAATTTGGAAGATATCAGTTCGCCGCGCTGTTTCGAGATCGAACGCCGCCTCAAAAGCACCTTGGATATTCCGGTCATGCATGACGATCAGCACGGTACGGCTGTTGTCATCCTCGCTGCCCTGACCAATGCGCTCACCGTCACCGGGAAACGGATGGAGGACATCCGCGTGGTTGTCAATGGTCTCGGCGCTGCTGGAACCGCCTGCTGCAGGATGCTGTTGGCTGCCGGCCTTTCTCACCTGGTCGGATGCGAGCCCAACGGGATCGTCTTACGGGGAGACGGCCAACAGCTGTGGGCCTGCCGAACGGATCTCGCTGGGTGCATGACTAAAGAGCATCCCCAGGGCACCCTCAGGGATGCGCTCAAAGGGGCTGACGTCTTTATCGGATTATCCGTTGGCCATATCGTCACTGCGGAAGACCTGGATCTGATGGCCGCGGATCGTATTGTCTTTGCCATGGCCAATCCTGACCCTGAAGTTGCTCCTGAATTGGCTGCCTCACACTGTCGGATATTTGCTACTGGACGCTCGGACTATCCCAATCAAATCAACAACGCGCTCGCGTTTCCCGGTATCTTCCGGGGTGCGCTGGACGTGCAAGCGCGCGACATCAACGAAGCGATGAAACTGGCTGCGGCAAAGGCCTTGGCGGAAACCATTCACCCTGCGGCACTCAGCGAGGACTACATCATTCCGAGCGTGTTCGACAAGGACGTCGTTCCACGTGTAGCAAAGGCCGTGGCGGCAGCCGCGCGAGAAACGGGCGTGGCCCGTCGCCGCAACAAAATCGGCGGCGACTTCGCATAATCCTGACCATCGATTCACCGATATCCAGCCAGTTATTCAGCCCTTCTGGCATCTAACCAGGCTGTGCTACAATGCGCGCCCTGGGAGAAAGCCTGGTCGATATGCCGTTTTCACAACGCAAATTTATCAAGTTTCAGAACGGCATGAGACGACGGATCGAGTCGCTGCGCCCGAAAGCCGAAGAAAGTCTGGATCTTGCCGTCGATACGATGATGCAGGAACGGGTCGACAGCTTTTTTCGTATTGAAGAAGGGTTGGAGGAAATCATCAAGTCCCTGTTTCAGATTGAAGAAGAAATTGGGGAGATCCATGATCTCTCCGGTGCGATGCGCCTGGAATCCCGTCTCGAGTTTGTCGAAGATCGATGGGACGATTTCGACAGCGAGATTCGAGAGCGTCCCCGTCGCCGGCGCAAGAAAATCAGCCTGGCCGATATGTTGAAAGCCGCCGGTGGGGGAGGCGGCGACCTTTCACAAGGATCGAGCAGTGTCAATAACGCGATGGACGCCTATGCGGCGATGGGCGTAGAATTTGGCAGTTCGCTCGCCGATGTCACAGCCGCATTTCGTCACAAGGCCAAGCAACTCCATCCTGATTCAAATAACGGCGACCGTAGCGCCGAACCGGAATTGCGCCGTATGTTGGAGGCCTACCAATTTCTGAAGGAATACTTGAGCCTCAGCAATGTCGAGCCTCCGCGATCACCAGACGCCGCCTACCGCCCAACAGAATGAACCACACGTGACACCCAATCTACCGTCATCCTATGTGACCGACCAACGTGCGCTTGAATCACTCTGCCACATATTGCGACAGAGTCCGCGGCTGGCGCTGGATACGGAATTTGTCGGGGAAGATACCTTTATTCCGCGACTCGAACTGATCCAAGTCGCCACTGCCACTACCGCTGCTGTCATCGATTTTCCTGCCGTGCAGGCTAGCGGGTCGCTCGACGTCTTCTGGGAACTTATCTGCGATGCCAAGATTGAAAAAATCGTCCATGCTGGGCGGCAAGATCTCGATCTGTTTGCCACCCATGCAGGGCAGATCCCGAAACCGTTTTTCGATACTCAGATCGCTGCCGCCATGGTCGGGTATGGCGCCCAAGTCGCCTATGCAAACTTGGTCCAGAGGCTCCATGGCACGAAGCTGGCGAAGGCCCATACCTTTACCAACTGGAGCGCGCGACCGCTCTCGGATGACCAAATCGCGTACGCGTTGGAAGATGTCGAATTTCTCCTGTCAATCCATTCGCATTTACAGGATCGCCTGAGCACACTCGGTCGTTCGGAATGGGTTCGCGAGGAATTTGCGCGCCTGGAAACGGCAGTGGGAGAAAAAAGCCGCGAGCCACAGGAACGTTACCAACGTATTCGAGGGTGGGATACGCTCAAGCCCAAAGGGGCTGCGGTGCTGCGTGAATTGGCGGCCTGGCGAGAAGCGGAGGCCCGACGCCGGAACGTGCCTCGCGGACGCGTCATGCGAGATGAGGTGCTCCTGCAACTCGCACGCCACCCACCTAAATCGGTCCATGATCTCCGTGGTCTCCGCGGTGTCCATTCCTCCGAGGTCGATCGACACGGGGAACAGCTACTCACTGCCATTACCTCGGCATTGGCTCTTCCACCGTCAGCATGGCCGGAGGTCCCATCCGAACGGAAACCGGACCCTGAATCGACTGGCATCGTCGAGCTCCTGCAAGCTGTTCTGAAGGCCCGCGCAGCAGAGCAGGGGATAGCCCCCACCATGCTTGCCACCAGTGCCGACCTGCAAACACTCGTAGAAGCCAAGCAGAATCGAGCAGCCCTTGATATACCCATCCTCCGTGGCTGGCGACGACAACTGGCTGGTGACCTGCTGTTAGCTGTATTAGATGGAGCGGCCACCATCACCGTAGACCGAATTTCTGGTGCCCTTCGTATCACCCAGGGATGTCCCTAACAGTTGGGCTGTCTGGTTGAACTGGTCTGTCCGGTCTGTCTCGTCTATCGGGTTCCTTTGGTAAGATGGACGAAATAAATCAGGCAGACCAGAGGTGCCAGATCAACCGCATCCTGCAAAAACGTTTCAGGCCAACGAGCCGGTTCTTACTTTCCCCACCCATAACCTCTCCCCCGGACTGTTCAAAAACGGCCTGACTCAGCCCTCACCTTCTCAACTCCCTTCCAATGTGTCGGTGGAATCCGGATTCCCCCTGGCAAGGCCGCAGTTTTACAGCATAGATCTTCTCTAGGCTTCTACTGGCTCCCCGCTAGGCAGGGACTGGCTGGTATGGATCTGGCAACCCTCTAGAGGCCTCCCGGAACACCGTATATCAGGTATGAGCCATGATAAGCCTGCTCTGGAAATCCTTACTCGCAGTTCTCTTCCCTGGAGGGTTGGTTTTTCTTCTAGCCATTGGATTTCTCCGTCCCCAGGGACTCCCAATGTGGCTGCAACAGCCTGTTATAGCCCTGCCGTATATCGTCCTCACGTTTGGGCTTATTTTTGGTTGGTACTTTACCAGTAGCCGCATGATCCTCTCCCTGCTTGTGCTGGCACTCGCTGATCGAACGCTGGTGTTATTTCCCAGCACCGATGCCGATCAGGCCGTACCAAGCCCGACAATTGTCGCCGTGAGCGCCTTTCTGGTCCCGCTCAATCTTTTGGCTTTTTCCATCCTTAAGGAAGATTCCCTTTCGACCATTCGTGGCGTCATGCGTGTGCTGCTCGTCTTGGCCCAACCCTTTCTGCTGCTCTGGCTCTGCCTTCCTGACCAGCATGACCTGGCCTCCTCCTTCACGCGGGAGTACATGCCTTCGCGGTACACGGATTGGACGCCGATTCCACAGCCTGCGCTATGTGCCTTTGCCATAGCATTGCTGATGCACTTCATACGATTTGCCCTTCATCGCGACCCACTGGAGGGAGGGGCAATCTGGGCACTGGTTGCCGTATTCGCGGCCTATCATACAAGCCGCTACGGCTGGCAACCGACAAACTTTTTCATGACGTCCGGACTCATCCTCTTCGTCACCTTGCTCCAATCGTTCTATCAACGGACCTATCGCGACGAACTCACCGGCATTCCTGGTCGTCTGGCCTATGACGAAGCAATTGGGCAACTCGGGGAAAAGTTTTCTGTCGCAGTCATCGGTATCGACCAGTTAACCCAGTATGCCAATACCCACGGAAAATCTGTCAGCGAACAGATTCTGAAACTGGTTGCACCCAGAGTTCAGGCCACTTGTTCTAGTGGACAGATCTTTCGTACGACCGGAGAGGAACTCACCGTACTATTCCCTGGCAAATCAACTACAGAAGCCTTGAGTACGCTGGAAGGGATTCGGAAAACAATCGAAGCCATCGACTATTTTCTCCGAAGACGAGATCGAGTCTGGGAAACGCAGCGAGGGAGCACGAAGGCCGGATCACGCGACCGAGCACTTCCGATTACCCTGAGTATTGGTGTGGCGGAAAAACTGACTGACAGCATGACGCTGACTCTGGTGATTAAATCGGCCTATCGTGCTCTCTATGAGGCTAAGGGGACCGGAGGGAATGTCGTGAAGCGTGGAGAGGCGGTGATTGTTTCGCCCCGCCGATCTCATACCGGATCAGGAAGAATTGTCGCAAGCGGAGAATACGAAACGTAGGCGCATCTATTACAAAAGTCCTTTCACAGACTCTGCCGGTCTGGCCAAGATTACCTTCTCGCCCTTTTCGACAATCGGACGCTGAATGAGATCCGGATGGGCGACCAGCACATCAAGCCATTCATCGTCCGAAAGATTCTTTTTCGCTAAACCGAGCTCCTTGTAGATGTCCTCTTTGGTTCTGAGGATATCCTTCGGCGAGAGTCCCGCCTTCTTCAACAAGTTCTTGAGTTGTGCCTTTGTGAAGGGTGTCTCATAGTAGTTGATGGCCCTGAAAGGCTTGCCGCTCTCTTGTAACAACTGTACCGCCTGACGGCATGTACTACAGGTTGGTTTCTGATAAATCGTGATCTCAGCCATGTTCAAACTCCTTGTCTCAGCGTCTTGCCCGGCTTGACGCTTTTTTACCCGTGTGATACATGGCACACATCTTATCCGCATGAACGCACATGATGCCAACCCCACTTTTCGGAACCAACTCCACAGGCCAGTTCTCTTGCGCCACTGCCACTCAGCATACCTTACGCGACCTCCGCACAAAGCGTAAGGGGCAGCCGGTGTTGGTCCTCGGGCATGTCTTGGCCAGAAAGAGGCAGGAAGGGATCTTTGAGGTCTTTAATGACCGTCTGGCCATCGTTAAATTCCCCGATGGCGGCGCGATCGGATATGACCCGCTCGAATTGCTCTTGCCCACGGACATTGATGACAAGGGAATCGCCTACTTCGAAATTCGGCCTTGCCTGCAGTGCGAACAACTCTTCCCCCTGACCGCCGAAGAATGCGAAGCATCGGAAGAACCCACCGTGTGTCCGGATTGCCGACTCGCCTAGCTCCTGGCGCGTGAAGCGCGAGACTTGTATGACAAGCGCGACGCACAAATCGTGAATTCGAAAGTCTCGCCTTTCTCGCTCGTCCCGCCAGTCCCGCTTACTATCCGACTAGTCGACCAGCGGGGCGATCTCGAGCGCTTTCTTAATCAAGCAATCGCCTGCAAAAGATTGCAAGGACATCGGCAGCAAGTCGGCGTTGATGACATGCACCGTGATAACCTGAAAGCCGTCAGCGCTTTTGTACCCTTGAAGCTTCATGGCGTGACAGATTTCAAGTTTTTCCCAAATCAGATTATTGAGGATCGTCTCCGACGCGAGCAACTTCATGTCTAACACCGCGTCACTCACAGAGACCTTCGCCGATATCCGCGCTTTATCTTTTGGTACCTCGCTCACAACGGCAAAGGCGAGGGTTTCGCCGTCGGCCTGGACCACGGAGGCTGTCCCCAACATAATGAGACCGAACAGCATCAGCGGGAGGGACAGACGCGCAGTCATCGCTTACCTCCCCGGCGTAGCCCATTCCTCGCGTGAATCGACAAAGTCTGGATGATCCACTGTACGAGATGTCGGCTGGCCGGCAGAAGAGTACGCACTATGGTTTACGCTATTCGTACCGATCGATTTAACCGCCCCCGGGTGTACTGTCGCCGCCGGTGCCAGCCAGAGCATGATGAACCCCAAAACAAGAGCACAACATCCAACCAGAGTCATCACACGCAAGGACATGGGCATCTCTCTGATTGTGCACAGGAGACAACTTGAGTATGCCAATCGATAGGAGCCATTTCAAGATCCTGCCTCTCCGAACATGATAGACTATCGCGACTCTTCATGTATCCTGCACTCAAGTGAAGGAGCACGACTATGCCACATGATTTCATGCCAGGGCTTGCCGGCGTCCCCGCTGCCAAATCCGCCATTAGCGACGTGGACGGGCAACGCGGTCTGCTGGAGTATCGCGGCATCCGCGTCGAAGATCTTTGCTTGCGATCATCCTATCTCGAAACCGCCTATCTGTTGCTATTTGGGCACCTTCCCACTCAACCACAGCTCGCACGATGGCAGAAAGACATCGTCCATCACCGTCGCATCAAGTTCAAGATTGTCGATTTATTGAAGTGCCTTCCGGAGCAGGGGCACCCCATGGATGCCTTGCAGGCAGCGGTCGCCGCCTTGGGCATGTTTTATCCAGGCCGGAATGTACAGGACGTCGAGAATAACTATTGGTCTGCTGTCCGTCTCGTAGCCAAGCTGCCCACGATCGTCGCAGCCTGGGCGCGTCTGCGATATGGGAATGAGTATATTCCACCGCGCGACGATCTCGGGTTCTCAGAAAATTTCCTCTATATGCTGACTGAGACAGAGCCACTTCCTTTGTTGGGTAAGATTTTCGACGATTGCCTGATTCTCCATGCCGAGCACACGATGAATGCCTCAACCTTCACCGGCATGGTGACCGCTTCGACGCTGGCTGATCCCTACACAGTCGTCGCCTCTTCCATTGGAGCCCTGAAGGGCCCGCTGCATGGGGGAGCCAACGAAGAAGTCGTGCAGATGCTGAAGGAGATTGGTGAGCCGAAGCGGGCCCGCTCGTACCTCGAAGAACAGGTCCGCGCAAAAAAAAGACTGATGGGTTTTGGTCATCGGGTATACAAGGTCAAGGATCCCCGAGCAACAATCCTACAAGGTCTCTGCGAGCGACTCTTCAAGGAATGTGGCAGTTCAACGTTGTATGACGTCGCCGTAGAGGTCGAGCGGGTTGCAGAAGAGCTGCTGAAGGGGAAAGGGATTTATCCCAACGTCGATTTCTACTCCGGGATCGTCTACGAGAAAATGAGCATCGAGACCGATCTGTTCACGCCATTATTCGCGATGGCCCGGGTATCTGGGTGGCTAGCCCATTGGCTTGAGCAGCTTCGCGAAAATAAACTATTCCGTCCGGACCAGATTTATTCCGGTGAGCATAACCGTCCGTACATACCCATCGAACAACGCTAACTCCTCTCTTGCAGCACCACTTCCCTTATAGAGCGGCCCCTTGACTCTGCGGCATCCCGAATTATCTATCCGCTCAGACAGACGAATCGGCGCGCGCCTCGAAGAGACATCCTGAGACAGTCAACAACAATGAGAAGGAGGTCTACTATGACACTCGTACGGTGGGATCCGTTTCGTGAGCTTGAAGACATGTCGGATCGGTTGAATCGGATGATGAGTCGTCCAGCGCTGCCGCGGACGAATGCCAAGGAGACGATGGTCGTCGCTGACTGGGTGCCCTCCGTGGACGTCAGTGAAACGGAGGGGGCATACCAGATCAAGGCGGAGATCCCTGATGTGAAGAAAGAGGATGTGAAGGTGACTCTAGAAGAGGCAGTCCTCACGATCCAGGGTGAGCGCAGGCAGGAAAAGGAAGAGAGCGGCAAGAAATTCCATCGGGTAGAGCGCTCCTATGGCCGCTTCGTCCGGAGCTTCACATTGCCGGATCTCGTGGATGAAGAGAAGGTGAAGGCGGAGTTTAAGGATGGTGTCCTGAATCTCCAGCTACCGAAGTCGGAAAAGGTAAAGCCGAAAGCGATCGAAGTCAAAGTCGGCTAACAGACAACCGCCACATCCAGTCTGAACAGAGGCCCGCTCAGGCGGGCCTCTCCTTATTGGCTCCTATCTCTCACTATCTTTCGTTTCGCACATCACGAGTTCCCAGATGAGATGATCCAGATCGTACCGCAGCACATAGCGATGCTGGTCGCTGGCACAAACCCGGAAGTAGCTATGGGTTTCCGTGTACCATCGCGCCACAACCTCACTCACAAGTAATCGGGCTCCTTCCAGCGTAAATGCCCGAGGGGTCTCCTCGCCTTTATAGCCGGCATAGGCTTCGACCGTGATGTGAGCCATGTCCCTCCCCATGCCCTTGTGCAAGTAGGCGGCCTGAGTTTATCATGACGCCCGCAACGAGTGAGAACCCTTACTATGGAGTGGAGCGTATGAAGAACAAACAGACCGGCAAGACCGCAGTATCAACGGGCGCCGCCAGAGTCGAGCGGGACACCATGGGCGAACTGGCCGTACCGGCCACGGCTTATTATGGTGTGCAGACCGCTCGTGCCATTGAGAATTTCCCGATCAGTTCGTTGCGCTTTCCCCGCGCTATGATCCGGGCAATGGGACTCATCAAACGTGCTGCCGCAACGGTTAATCAGTCACTGGGCCTCCTCGATAAGAAACCGGCGGATGCGATCAACCAGGCAGCGACCGAAGTGGTCGAGGGCAAGCTTGATGCCGAGTTCCCGGTGGACATTTTCCAGACCGGCTCAGGCACCTCGACGAACATGAATGCCAACGAGGTGATCTCCAATCGTGCCACCGAGTTGTTAGGCGGAGCACGGGGCAGCAAGCTGGTGCATCCCAACGACCACGTCAATCTGGGTCAATCCAGCAACGACGTGATTCCCACGGCGATTCACATTGCCGCCGGGGAGATGCTGCAACAGCAGCTCATTCCGGCACTCAGCTGCTTGCAGAATGCGCTCGCTCGCAAAGCTAAAGAGTTCGACAAGATCGTCAAGATCGGTCGCACCCATTTGCAGGATGCGACGCCCGTGCGATTGGGCCAGGAGTTCGGCGGGTACGCAAGGCAGATTGAATTAGGTATTCAGCGAGTCAAGCGCGCGCAAGCCGCGCTCAGCGAAGTCGCGCTCGGCGGCACAGCGGTCGGCACAGGGCTCAATTGCCATCCGAAGTTCTCAGCCAAGGTGCTGTTCCTCATTTCGAAAGAGACCGGCTGCACATTTATCGAGGCGAAGAATCACTTTGAAGCGCAGTCCACTCAGGATTCGTTGGTCGAAGCGAGCGGGGAGTTGAAGACCATCGCCGTGAGCCTCATGAAGATCGCCAACGACATTCGCTGGCTCGGTTCCGGCCCGCGCTGTGGGCTCGGGGAGATCAATCTGCCGGAGACACAACCAGGCTCGTCCATCATGCCCGGCAAAGTAAACCCGGTGATTGCCGAGTCCGTGACGATGGTCTGCGCGCAGGTAATCGGAAACGATGTGACGGTCACAGTGGGAGGGCAGGCGGCGAACTTTGAACTGATCGTCATGCTCCCGGTGATGGCCTATAACCTATTACAATCCATCGAACTCCTCTCGTCAGTTTCAACCAACTTCGCGGTTAAGTGTATCGACGGCATCCAAGCCAACGCCGAGCGCTGTCGGAGTTTGATCGAAGAAAGTCTGGCCATGTGTACCGCCCTGGCTCCAGAAATCGGGTACGAGGCTGCCGCGAAACTCGCCAAGGATGCCTACAAATCCGGCAAGACCGTCCGCCAGATGGCCAAAGAACAAAAAGTCCTCTCTGAAAAGCGTCTCACCGAATTGCTTGATCCCTGGCGTATGACCGAACCAGGCGGACCAGTAGGGAGTGCGGGAGGGTAGCGAACAGTGTAAAATAAACCACGTTTTAATTTGTGACCGAGAGCGATTGCAAAATCAGACGCTGCCCTGCAGTATCTTCTTCTCAACAATGGCTATCCGACTACCAAGACACATTTGTGCCCTCGACATTGAAACTCAGAAAGCTGACTTCACAAATCCGGAACGGTCAGAGCTGGCCTTTGTGGGGATCCAGCTTTATTCCTTTCGTAGCGGATCCTACCGTCCTCAAAAGTACCAATATTTCCTCCCGCAGGAACTCTTGATGCTACAAGTGTTGTTGCAAGATTTTCCTGGGCTTATCATTGGTCATAATATATTCGATTTTGACTTTAGAGTCCTCCGCCCTTTGATAGATTTGAAGGGTATCGTCGAAAAAAGCGTTGACACCCTGGCAATTCTTTGAAAAAGGAATCGTCGAAGACACGCAGGGCTCGCACTCAATGACCTGTGCAGAATCAATTTTGGTGTGTCCAAGAGCATCGATGGCAAATGCATCCCAGAACTATGGCGACTTGGGCGCAAACGCAGGGTGCTTAACTATAACCAAAAGGATTGTGACTTAACTAAGCAGCTGTGGCTATGCATGATCCGTGGCCGAGCGATTCGTATCAACTATCGAGACTTCTCCGAGTACTGTTTCTTGCCGTGCAATTCATGCGAGAAGATCTTCATCGTTGAGATATCCCTAGAAGGAAAGGCTTTTGTCCGACGGGATCACTACAGACAGCGATTGGATTTTCAGGAAATCAAGCTTTCACCAACGGACAAAAAGGTATTGGCAGGTACAAAACCGTTTTTGATGTTTCCAAGATGGCGAGCGCGGATCAAGGCGAACGGGTGCATACTTCTAAAAGCAATACACGAACGAGAAGCTCATTGTCCTCTTTGTCAATCGTCCATTTGGCAATTTCAGTCTCGCCAAACCGGAAAAGCCAGGAAGTACGAGATTGTGGGAGAATTCCGTCGCTGGGTATCTCTTCAGAACAGGTCCGATATAGTAGCGAGCTTGGCAAGAAATGTTTGGGGAAGGGACTGGAAGAATTGGCCGTACTAAAAAACTAACCTCCCCCGCGACATCCATCCCTGTCAAACGATCTGTGTCACTCGGGCTTCACTCATACCCCAAAGTATGCGCTTTGACAGCATAAAGTCCCCTATACTAAAGTTCCGCGGAACGGTTGGGGTTCTCGTCACTTTCTACCCATCTTACTTGGCAGGTTGTTGACAAACTATTGTGGGTCGAGGAATACAGGGCTGGAGAAATTCACGGACGGTTCCAGCAGAACCCGCAGGCTGTTCAGAAAGGCTGTCTAGCAAGGCCTCTGCGAGTGAAGGCACGAGGCATACCCGCTGGGGTACGTTGAGAGTCTGAACGATGCGAGAACGAAGCTGGCGGACTTTCTCAACAGCCTGCTAGATCTGGCGAGGTGCAAAGTTAGGCAGAACCTCACCTGAATGCGCGAATGCCTTCTCTGCCTCAGCTCATCTTCTGCCGATCCGGTAAATCAAATTTGATTCAGTGCTGAATTGTTTTTGATTCATGAAGATCGCTTTCCATCCTCCTGTCGGAACTTCCTCTCAGGCCTAATTCTGTAAAAAGCCGCAAACTACAACAGAGGACAGTCGCATTTCAGATAAGGCACATGGCTTGCTCAGGCGTGATGCCGAAGCCCACTAGGGCTTACCGCGATAGGAGCACAAACCTGGCTGAATGGCTCCTGGCATGGTTTTGGTTTTCTGGACGGAAGGCTATACAAGTATTGCCGAATGATTTTTCATGAAAATATCCTAGGAATATATTGACAAGCCTTTGTATTGAAGGATATTGTCCGCACTGCTCAATTCAGTGCGAATCCTTACTAACAAACGCTTTGTGGGATATCTGATGCAGTCTCAGACAATTCGGCGAATCACTTCTGCGCATGCAGCCTTCTCTTTACACAGACACGCAACGCGACACCTATCAGCTCATCTATTACGACCGTCCCTGCGTCTGTTATATCCGCACCTCGCGCTGCTTCTGAGCCTAATGCTCCTCGCGGGGCTGTCCGGCTGCGGACCGGCTGCGTCTGACAATGCGCCGAACCTTGGGCCGCGTGCGAGCATAGCGGAGCCGTCCCCGGCGAGCCCCACCCAGAGAGACAGCCAACTCTCCAAGCCTGCTGGGACTCCCGCTGCTGGAACACCTAATAGTAAGACTGATAGCCGCGACACGGTGCCTGCCCCCGTCATACCCGATCCGCTAGCCAAGGAGCTCGACTCGCCGGATGTCCATGTGCGGCTTCGGGCTCTGGACCGCGTGGCGAAGCAGGGAACCATCACCTCGCTGGATCCGTTGATCAAGGCGCTTGAAGATGAGAATGAAGATGTGCGGACGAGGGCGACTGCCATTCTCGAACGGCACTGGGCAACCGAGCAGGCGCAAGGGCGGGACTGAATAGGAAATACCAGAGAGAGGCAATCCAGACAGTGAAGAGCGGTGTGCTCCTAATCAATCCTACGCAGCAATCAGAAAGGAGGGACAACGGTACGTCCCATGAGAATCCGGCAGATGCAGGTGTCCGTATGTTCCATAATTATTAAACGTTTTTCAGGAGGCACTATGAAGTACATGCGAGTAGTCCTGTTAATGGCGGGACTAATGCTTGGGGCGAGAGATCTTGCTCTTGCTGAACAAAAAACGGTGAATTTTGATGTGACCGATATCCCAGGGTATTGGTTCGATACGGGGAAGGATATTGGTGGCAATGGAGGTCGTTCCCTGGCCATTATTAACCCAGGCGACAAAGTGACATTTACCCAGAATGGAGCAAGCGGACGTACCTCAGAAAGCGTGCACACCGTCACGAGCCTGATCTGGCCAACCAAAGGGGAAACAATCGACCAGCCTGCGGCAAATTTTGAAAATCATCACGTGACCCTGAATACCCCAGGCTTGTATGTGTTCGTATGCAAAGTCCATCCGTACATGCTCGGTGGTGTCATTGTGGACGACCCGGCGACAACGAACCCGAACTCAAATCCACCAAATGGGCCGGCATTTGACATTGGCGATGAGATTAATCTGGCGGGGGTCGGGCCGTTTCCCAGCAATTCAAATCTTGGACTTCGGTTGTTGCGCGCGTTCTTCATCGTGACCAGTCCGTCCAATTGGAAAGACTATAACAAAGTCGGCACGAAATACCTGCCAGACTATCCTGACGTGCCTGTCGTTGTGACTGGTGGCGCCATCGTCCCATCGCTAAAAGCGGCGCTTCAGGCCACGTTCGATGGCGATATCATTCCCGCGCCGAAGAAGCCCAGCATCAAGGGTGTTGGAGAAGTCTGGGTGGACACCCAGTATGAGTTGACTGACGGGAAAGGACCGCATTTCCCTGGAACGATCAGCGTGGTGGAAGTCGGTTCCTTCTTCCCCAATCGCAATTGGACGGTCAAAAGAAAGATCGCGCTGCCTCATCAGAAGATGAACAACGGCCACAACATGTGGGCTAGCCATAATCAGAGGCAGATTTATCAGACGGAATGGCATGGCTCGAGCCTCTTCGTGCTTGATCGCATCACGGGCCATCTCTTGCAGGAAATCAAGGTCGGCGAAGATCCGGCCCACGTCATGACGCGGGTAGACACTGAGCAAGTGCATGTGTCGCTCAATGGAGAAGATGGTGTTACGGAGCTGGACCGGAATAGATGGGGCAGGCTCAGTCTCCATCGGGTGATCTCGATGCAAGATCCAACTGCTCCCTCTAACCCCACTCAACCCCACGCCCATTGGATGGGGTTCGATGGAAAGACGATGGCCACACCCAACGCCAATACGGCTGACTCGTCCCTGTTCGATTTCGTGAAGAACAAGGTCGTCTCGAAGATCCACACAGGCCCGCTGCCTATTGCGGCAGCGATGATGCCGGACTCGAGCAAGTACTATGTGTCGAACTACCTCGGGCACTCGACGTCCGTGATCTCTATGACGAATCCTCCAGCGTTTGCCCCGAAGAGTATCAATTTGCTTCAAAACTACAATGTCATTAATGGGCCAACAGGAGGACCGATCGGTGGTCTTCCGATTCAAACCCCTGTGAGCCCTGACGGGAAATTTGTGATCACCGGAAATACTTTGACCGGTACGATTACCATCATTGATACCAAGACCGACACCTTGGTGAAGAGCCTCACCTGCGATCCAGGATGTCATGGTGTGAACTTCGGAGCCAAGCACGGTGGCGGGTACTATGCCTATGTCACCAGCAAGTTTGCCAACCGTCTGATCGTGTTGGACTACGATCCGAACAATGATGGCAACGTGGATGATGCCGTCATTGCCGGTTGGGTAGTGCTGGCCAATGACAACGTCCCGAAGGATGATACGATCACCCAGAATGAAGGCAATAGAGGCATGGGCGGCCAGGGTGTACTGCCTGTTCCCAATGTCTATAACGGCTGGGTCCAGGAGCTTCCTTTCATATGGAAGATCCAGTTGACTAAGGAGCAGAGGAACCCGATTGGGAAATCTGAGCATGCGCCTTATCATGATTATGTTACTGATCCAGATAAGGAATGATCAAGATACAGATCGTTAGCATCTGCAATCTAGCCTAGCGGCAAGCCAAGGACCCAGTGAAGATGGCTCACTACCATCGCACTGGGTCCTCTGGTGTTCTGATCACTTAGTCCCAGCCAACGCAAGAAAACCACGGAACCCACGTCCAGAAAGAAAAATATCTCTGCATCGGCGGGCGAATATGGAGTGGCAGGAGGCGCGACATATGGCATGGTTGATGGCCCGGACCCTCGCAGTGAGTCGCTGAGATCGATCATCGTCAGACTCTTTTGCTGAATACCCCAATAGCGTGCTGCGGAGAGCTTGATTCAGGGCAAATGATTGGCTCCTTGGGCAGTACTCATAGAGAGAAGCAGATACCAGTATTATCAAAACTGCGAACTTCTACTGTCGAGGAGATACTCTCTCTCGTCCATCTATCTGCATCCCATGCGCGGCTCCACGTACACCCCGTTTACACCACTCCAGACTGATTGCCCGCTTCCGGCAAGTTACCGTTTTGTCACGCATGGCGTTTGCTCACAGGCAAGAATGGCTCCCCCCTCCCCCTCCTAAAGTTTTGTTGACACACGAAAGGTGTATTTTATATAAAGCCAAAACCAGAACCAGTTTGCAGCCGATCTGGCTCACTGAAGAGGTTCCCAGCACGTGAATGTGGCCGATCCCAGCAAGAGTGCACAGGCGGTCTCATCAGTCAGCGCAACAAGGATGCGCCATGAAGAAGCTGAAGACACGATCGATATCTCAATCCTCTCTCGGAGTGAGCGCCTTGGAATGTCGACGCGAACGATCTATGCATTGCACTTGATGAGCACAAAGAGAATCTTGTAAGTACGGCGTGAGTCTGACGTGATACATGCGCTTCCTGTCTGCGTGCGCGATGCCGTTCATTCTTCCAGGAGATCAACTATATCTTGGAAATGTCAGGGTTACTGAGGGCGGTTCGATCAATCTAACGGTTGGGAGCGTTGGCTTGAATGTTGCCATTGCGCCTGTGACGTTCTTACTCACTCTGGCCATGTGAAATGGCCCAACTTAGGAGGAAATCTTACATGATAAAACAGCGACCCGTCTATCTATCCGCTGCATTACTATGTCTTCTAGTGGGATGTGGTGGTGACGATAATAATGGTCCCGGCCCCAATAATGGCCCCGGCCCCGTGACTCCTGTTGCTGCCAATACAGCCCTCGGAATGAACGAGGGGAGCGGGACCACGCTGGCTGATACGTCAGGCCACGGCCACACTGGCACGCTGCTCAATGGGCCCGTCTGGGTCGCCGGCCAAGCAACCTATGGGCAGGCGCTGTCCTTCGATGGCATTGACGATGCCGTCTCGGTGGCCAGTCCGGCCACCTACAACTTCGGCACGGCAGATTTCACGATCGAGATGTGGATCAAACGCGATCTCCTGGGCGGTGGTCAGCGCCATCTCTTCAGCAAATGTGACGCAGGCGCGTGGGTGACGGGCTGTAAGGAGTTCTATTTCAAAGCCAATAACCAGTTGGCCTTCGGCTCCTTCGCGACCGGCGACACCATCTCCAGCACAATCGCCGATACGAACTGGCATCACGTGGCCGTGACCTTTACGGATACGACGACCCTCCTCAACATCCTCAACATCTATGTCGACGGCGTTCTGGTCACCTCAGCGACCAAGGCTCTGGAAGCCGACGACCCAGGCCACGTCGTGACGGTCGGCAATCTGCACGGCAGTAATACGTTCAGTGGCGTGCTCGACGAGGTGCGTTTTTATAGCCGTGCGCTGACGCTGGCCGAGATTCAAGCCGATATGACGACGCCGATCGTCCCATGAGGATCAGACACGGACGGCAACAGTTGAATGGGAATCTGATGAACCCCAGACTGGGTGGTGCTCACAGGCATTGCCGCATCGAACGATGACGTGATCACCGGGAATAACGACATGGGCGGCCAGGATGTGCTGCCTGTGCCCAATGTCTACAATGGCTGGGTCCAGAATCTTCCTCAGGCATTTAAGGACCAGCTAACGCTGGTACAAAAATCCAATCTCAATCCCATAAGGATGCGGATGAATAGAATCGACCGCCTCGCATAGCGGCAAGCCAAGGACCCGGTGACGATGGCTCTAGACCATCGCACCGGGTCTTTTGGTGTTCTGATCACTCAGCCCCAGCCCACGCAAAAACGGCTCAACGCAGGTTGGAGTGGGTGAATTCTGTTCATTTCTTAGGCAAGAAGGCGGTGAGAATCTTGAGTCGCATATACTCCTCATTCCGATAGCCGTAGGCGCGCCGTTGAATCACACGAATCTTGTTATTCAGGCCCTCGACGAAGCCCAGCTTCACCTTGTTGCGAGGCGTGCAATACGCTGCGATGCCGTCCCAGTGCCGTTCGATCAGAGCGGCAAACTTCTCAAAGGGCCGGAGTCGCTGCCACTTGAGTTGCTCTTGCCACCGGGTGAAGAACTGCCGCGCCCAGCCCTCGCCGCGATACGACCAGAGTTGCCCGAATTCCTCCTTGAGCAGGTAGGCCGTAGCCAAGCGCTTGTTGGCCCGGAGCAGTTTCCGGAGCGAGCGGCGGCCGGCCAGCGTGAGATTGGCGCGGTGGGAGAGGAGCGTGTAGCGCTGGCCCTTGATAAAGGCTCGGTCCTTCGCGGCCACCCGTGTGTACTCGGCCCGGCGGACCTGCTCCATCGCGTCGGCCAGATGACGCAGGATGTGGAACTTGTCGAACAGAATCTACGCCTGAGGGGCCTGGGCCTGCACCGAGTTGCGAAACGCCTTCCACATGTCCATCACCGCCAACCGAACCCGGTCGGTCTTCTGCGGCCCCAGGTCGAGAAAGAACCGGTTCAGATCGGCTGCGGTTCGGCCCGTACCGCCGATCCAGATGGGACGCCCGCACTCCAAGTCGCTGACGATGATCCGATACGTGTGGCCCTTCCTGATCGACAGTTTATCCACGCCGATGACCTGCGGCGCTGGCTGAGGCGTCTGGGCTAGCCAGGCCTGCATGTACTGGGTGTCCAGGTCCTTGACCGTATGCTCATGCAGGTGCAGCGTCTGCGCCACGGCCTTGTTCGACATATTTCGGCATAAGGCGCCGACTTGCTGGGCGAACCGGTGCGTATAGCGCGGATTCTTGGCTAACTAATCCAGCCGCTCCATCTTCACCCCGCGACAGCAGGGACACGCGATTCGTGGCTGCTCAAACGCCAGGTAGAGGCGCCAGCCGTCCGCATCGGTATCTCGCACCCGACGCCTCGCACGGTCGTAGAACGTCCGGGATCTGGTCCCGCAGCCGGAACACATCGCCGTTTTTTTTCGTCGGACCAAGACCACGAGCTGGGCGTGGGGATCGCCAAAGATTCCCTGGAGCTGGCTGCGGGCACGGAACCCCTGAAAGGAGAACACGGCGGACAGTGTCTTGGTGTGCTGCATGGTTCCTCTTGGTCGAACATTGCCAGGAGTGTGCCATAGATTCCGGACACGATTTGAGCCCCGGCCAACCAGGCCCAACCCCAGGATGGCTGCGGAGTTGGAGAACCAGACTTTCTCTCATGTATCCACTCCAACCTGGGTTGAACCCTAAGATTAAGACATGAGTTGTGACTGATGGCTCGGTCGATGGCCCGCAACCCTCGCAGCGAGTTTCTTGGCACGTTCGATCATGCGGTGGAGAAAAGAGGTGGGGTCACATTGTGAGGTGCCCCACCTCCTTCCAGAAACTTCTCGCGCAGTCCTCCACCTTGGCAACGGTCAGCTCCTGCAAGCGAACCGCCTCCGCCATCGAGGTCTTGTCCTTCTAGATCCGGGCGACTACGACCACTCGGCGCTTGGCCGGTCAGCGTTCAATAGGCTCTGCACATTCTGTTTCCATATCCACCACCCTGTCTATTTAGGACCAGGGTGTAGGGCGGTCTCAATTTCAAAGGGAGCAGGGTATGCGTAGCAGACCTTGTATTGCATAGTGACTGCATCCAGATCGCATACGCAGCTTCAAGTAAGAAATGCAATTGACCTTTTCGTCTCAGCACTCTACACTCCGCCTCGTCCAATCACAGAGAACTATTTCGGATACGGCGTGAATCTGAAGCGATACACAGAATTCCCTAATTCTACATTCTCTGTTCCGTTTATTCTTCGAGTAAGCTCAAATCCATTTGCAAATGTCAGCGCAATAGATAGTAGGTCCGCTCAATTCACGATGGGAAGCTTTGGTTTGTATCTTGCGCTTTTGCCGATGACATTCTCGTCACTGCGGCTACGTGAGATGGCCCAACATAGGAGGAGATCTTAGATGAAGAAGCGACGCATACAATTAAGTGGAGCCCTTTACCATCTGTCCCAGGTCCTGCGGCATTGCGATCACTCGGTTCCAGCTCACGTGGATAGCAGTGGGATCCACATCCGGAAATAGAAATTTTACGCAGCGGCGGACACATGTGAGGGCAGGCATGACCGGCGTGAATAGCCATAGATTGTGGGGAGATCTGAGACCTATCCAGGCGATGGCGGCAGCCAGCCTGCTCACGCTCGTCTGTGGCGCCCTCGGACACGCCTTCCCGCCCGCCGCCCACGCAGAAACCTTCAGTGATCCTGCATTCAGCGCAGAAATCGTCACAACCCTTTCCCCCTTTCTGCCGGTTGGGGTTACGTGGGCCAGCGACGGGCGCCTGTTCATCTGGCAGCGCAACGGTGTGATTCGCATCTATAAGAATAGCCAACTGCTCGCCACTCCATTCTTGGACATCAGCGCGTTCGTCAACACGTATGACGACCGGGGCCTGTTGGGCCTGGCGTTGCACCCGGATTTTCTTGCGAACGGCTATGTCTATGTCAGCTACGTCCGCGAAGAGGGCGGCAACCCCAACGATCTAAGTCCCAAAGTCGGCCGGCTCTCTCGCTTTACGGCAGATCCGCAAACCCCTGACGTGGCGCTGGCCAACAGCGAAACGATTCTGCTGACGATTCCCAATGATTATCATCACCATTCAAACGGCACCCTGCGGTTTGGCTCCGATGGCAAGCTCTTTATGGGGCACGGAGAGGACACCACGGCAAATTTTGTCGATGTCCACGCCTTCGTGGCGCAAGACCTCACCGATCTGCGGGGAAAAATCCTGCGCCTCAATGAAGACGGCACCGCCCCGGGCGACAACCCCTTCGACGATGGCACCAATTCGAATCGATCGAAGGTGTACTCGTACGGACTGCGCAATCCCTTCCGGTTCACCCTCCATCCGGTCTCCGGAGAGCCGTATATAGGCGACGTGGGGTGGAACGACTGGGAAGAGTTCAACCGCGGCCGCGGCAAGAACTTCGGCTGGCCCTGCTATGAAGGGGTGAATCCTCAATCGAGCTACCAAACCGCCTTCCCGTCTCAATGTGCCCCGCTGACACCCAGCGTGGTGACCGCGCCGCTCCTCTCCTATCCCCACCCGGGGATTCCTCCCGCGGCGGGAGCACCGATTACCGGCGATGCCGCTCTTGGGGGACCCTTCTATACCGCGACGCTCTACCCGGAAGTGTATCGAGGCAATTGGTTCGTGATGGACTACGTCGCGGGTTGGATCAAGCGGCTGGTCTTCGATGGGGCCGGCAACTTAACCAGCACGGTCCCCTTTGCCACCGGATTGTTCAATGCGGCGACACAGACTGGCCCGGTCGATCTGGAGGTCGGACCGGACGGCATGCTCTACTATGTCTTGATCGGCACGGGGCAGGTCAAACGCATTCGCTACAACGGCCCCTCGTCGGTGGCTACAGCCACCCCCGCCTCCGGCCTGTCGCCGCTCTCGGTGAATTTCTCCAGTGCCGGCTCGAGCGATCCGAACAACAGCCCCTTGACCTATCTCTGGAATTTCGGGGATGGAGGACCGACCGATACTACCGAGAATCCCTTTCATGCCTATGCGGCGGCCACGGTCCAGACCTTCATCGCCACCTTGACGGTCACCAACTCCACGAGCCAGAGCGCCTCGGCGACGGTCAAGGTAATGGTCGGCAGCCTGCCGCCTACCGCCACCATCCAGGCCCCCCTCAGTGGGGCCAACGTGCTCCCGGGACAGACGATCGTCTATCAAGGTTCTGCGACCGATCCGGAGGACGGTGCCATCCCTTCGACGGGCCTCACGTGGATCATCCTCTTGCACCATAACGACCATGCCCACACGCAACTATTCACCAACGGACCCACTGGGTCGGTCGTCATTCAAAATCATGGGATCGGCACCTATGCCTATGAATTTCAATTGACCGCGACGGATTCGAGCGGCCTCACACACACCACGAGTGTGACCCTGCCGGTCCAAGGCGACATCACACCACCCTCAAACCCGACGGGGCTGAGCGCCACGGCAGTTAGCAGCAGCCAAATCACGCTGGCCTGGACTGCGGCTACCGATCAAGGGGGTGGTGCCGTGACCTATCGCGTGGAGCGCTGCTCGGGCTCAGGCTGTACCACCTTTGCGCAGATTGCCACTCCCGTGCTCCCCAGCTACAGCGATCCGGGCCTCACGACCG
>JAYTTD010000035.1:0-8736 GCA_043745235.1 Nitrospira sp.
GCGCCTTGGAGATCCAATGGAAGTAGGAAAAACTGGCACAGTCTACGTGTGAAAGGTCAGCCTCAGCCATATATTTGTCCTGCACCGAGCAATGCGACGATCGTATGCATATATTGTATGAAGGGAGAGACGATTCAGCGGCAGTTGACCTGGTGTGCTGGTTTATCCCGTCTCTCTTGTTCGTCGTACCAGGCAGACCCAATAGAGAAGAGGAACGAGAAAGACCAGCTCTCCGCCACGCTCCACATAATGGGTGAGGGGGCTGCTTGGTGGTAAGTCTCTTACTTAGAGCGAGCCAATCAATGACTGCGCGAGGCAGATGAGACTCATCACGAGAGCACCGTAGGCCGTCACATAGGCAAAGCTACGAATATGTTCGGGGCCCCAAATCATCTTTACGACTGTGGGAAAGTAGATTACAGATAACCATTCTGGCGGATCGGTGATCCAACGCCATTGCTGTTTAAGTCCGTAGGCCAACAGTGCGCCATACCCTACGCCGATCGCACAGACAACAAGTTCCACAACTTCCATGGAGCGAGCTTCTTGCATTCCTGCTTCCCCCCACAGCACGAAAACCAGGCCATTGTACTTTTTCTGGCGTAGTGGGTCTATGGCTCCATCGTAAAGCAGCCGGTTACGGCGTGGTGTGGGAGTGCGGTGTGAGGAGAGGGGGCAGAGGCAGTCAATCTAGTCTGTCTGGTCCGTCTAACCAGATAGACGAATAGATTAGAGGAAAGAGATCAACCAGACCCCCGCCATGTGCTGTGAAGTGAGGCCGATCCTTCTGCTCTTCCCCCTTCTGTAAAGAGCAGGGCAAATGGCTACTTGTAGTGCTCGTGGTCTTTTTGAAACTCAGGGTGGTAAGGACCGGCAGGAAGTCCGGAACCCCTTCGGGTGGCTGCAAAGTCATTCGTCTGAATGGCTATGGGGCGATACTGTACAGTGGTTGCGGTAATAGCGGCATTAATCAAGGCGCCGATGAGTCCACCCCCACCTCCGCTGTTGTGAACGACTCGTTCTTTATGTGTCCAGAGGACATCGCCGGTGGCAGCATCCAGCAGCCGGTATTCGGCTCCCACGATAATGTTAGACGCCAATACAATATAGGAAGTGGTCCAGTCAGTGATGGTCACGTACAGAATCGAGTCCGTTTCGAAGACTTCCTTAAACTTATCCGGCGGTACCGCGGCGATGGCACCTTCATCCGTGGCTCCCAGATCAGTAAGAATATCTTGAACAAGGAACACCGGAAACACATAGTAACCACGTTCGGCAAATGCGGCGCTCACGGTTGTGAGGAAGACCGCTGGAGCATCCACAGCTGTCGTCTTGTTGGCAGGCGGGACAACCAAAATCGATCGTGGCTGATGGTCGAAGAATTTCGTGTAATCAGGCTTGGCTGGGGGCGTAATACACCCGGACAAGAGGAGGAGCAAGGAAATGGTGGTCACGAGCGAGAAGTACTTCATGGTGTCGGCTTCTTTTCCTTGGCCTTACGTCCTTGAATTCGAGAAATTATCGTGTCCATAAGGGGTTTGGATTCTGGATACAACGACGCTTCCTTCTGCAATTCTGCCATTGCCTCCTCAGGTTTGCCTTGTTTGAACAGGAGATAGCCATAATCTGCATGGATGCCAGGGCCTATTTTCTGAGTGCCGCTTGATGGTGCTTCGTTAATAGTCGAAATAAGCATGGTGGAGGCGCCGGCTTCACCCTCTGCTCCGGCATGCTGCTGTCTCGAATATAGACTGTCTTCATACGAGCCCCAGTAGAATTGTTTCTGAGGAGCGCAGGCGATCGAGGAGAGTGTGAGTGCCGTCAGAATGAGGGAGAGGACGAGTCGTGTCTTCATCGAATGTCGATGGTGCGGGTAGAACCGGTGCCGATAAATACTTTCTGTCTCAAGCGAGTCGTTCCTGCTTCACGGATCTCGATCTCATGGGTACCAGGGGTGACGCCGAGCTGCCCTCCAGACTGATAGGCGTCCCCAGTGCCGATGGCCGTACCATCCAGAAAGATTTCATGATGGCTGGCGATATTGGAAAAGCGGATATACCCTTCGTCTTTATTCTGATCGACGTTCGATGTGGTGGTTTGCGAAACAGGGCCGAAGAGAGGCGCGAACAACCCGCACCCAGATAGGAGTAGGCCGCCGACAAGACATAAACCTTGGCGTAGAACATTCGTGATCATGACCCGCTCCTCTCCTGCCTAGAACTGAATCAAGTGGTCCGTCGTCGGTGTCGCTCCATTGAGCAGACGACAAATGGATCCTTCATTCGTCTCAGAATCGCCGAAGAATGACAGTATTTCCAACTCGCCGACCTGAGTGTGAGGGAGTTGCACGTTGAATCCCGTTTGCGGGCTTTTGATCACTTTACCTGGGGCCATTATTTTCAGATGGTCACCGACCCGCAGTCCCTGACGTTGTCCGCCTGAGACGATGACATTGGTGCCCTCAACCGTGAGAATGCTGGTCGTCCAAGGCTTGTCGGAGAGTTTATTGATGAGTTTGTCGATGAGATTTACCACCGCAGCGGACAATGCCTTATCGCCCAAGGTAGAATCAAAGGTCGCACGGTCGCCGAGTCCGAGGATTGTCGATTGTTCGAGCGTCGCATCGCCTGCGCCGTCGTCGCTGAAGAAGGCGTGGCCTGTCCTGGGATCAACCATTCTGGCATTCACCTTCGCATGGGCGATCTGCTGCCGGGATCGAGAAAACAGCTGCACTTCACCAATATCTTTCCGCCCATACTCGGCGATGGACCCGAAAATCAATGCGTCAACGCCGACCAGACTCTGCTTGAACTGGTCGCGGCTCAGACCCATCAGTTCGCTTTCAGTTTCGAGCTTGTTCAAGTCAATGCGTTCGAGCACAATAAATTTGCCTGAGCGAGTGAGTTCGGTGGAAAGCATATCAGCGGCTTGTTTGCCCAAGCGATCAAAGTTCGGGTCGCGGTTATAGGCTTCGCCAAACAGGCTCGACGAGCCGGCCTTGGCCTCGTTGGTAAACCTGGCGACCGCGATGTTCCGTTTCAAGATGCGAGTCGACGAGTTGGATGAGGAGCCGTCTAGATTCGTCGGTGCTTGAGCCGCAGGGTTGGGTGCGGTCGGGCGTGAGTCGACGACCGCGCGCTTATCATAACTGGCACAACCTGGAAGAAGTGAAAGAGAAATGAACAGAATTGCGAGCTGTCTCATGCCACCTCAACAGCGAACGCGACTGAGGTTTGAATTATAAGCCTTGCTACAGTACCAGAAGCGCGTATGTCCGGCAAGTAAGGACACCGTAGGAAGAGCTAAGAAGCTGGTCATCAGCAAGTAGCAGGAAAATTCACGCACGAGGGAGGGGGAGTAATGCTGGGCTGAGGTATCAAGTGACGAACAACGATTTCTCTGAAGATCATCTGGTCTGGCTGGCTTCTCTAGTCCGTATACAATCTCTTTGGCATGGTAACACCATAGCCCAACCGGGCGGGTAGTGTTGCACTTGGAGTTAGAACTCAAGCAGATTTTCTTGCCTTTGGCCCCAAAACGGTCGCTCGATACTCCTCTTTTGAGGTACTCCCTTAGGGGCTGGCGGGGACAAGGCCCCGTTGATAGGGTTGTACTGTCACATGCGCAAAGAGGAGGAATCTCATGGTTAAACGTCGACACCCTCGTGTACCGCTGAACCAAGTCGTGAATCTTGAAACCGCAGGGACGAAAGGCCAAGGAACCACTGTCAACTTTTCTCCAGGAGGATGCGCCATTGAACAGAGGGATCTTTCGCTGTTCTGTGGGAGGCGCCTCACGATGCGACTGGCTTTACCTGATCGCCCCGAACTATTGGATGTGGGTCAGGTCGTCGTGGCCTGGACCAAGGATCACCACTGTGGGCTCCGGTTCATGGCCACGACCCCAGAAGTACAGGAGCGACTCTCGCAGGTCTACGAACTGTTGACCAATCCCCAGACAGGAGTTGAGGAGCTTCCCGTGCTCTCTCTGGCCCCCGAGATATCTCGTTAGCTTGCCAAGCGATGGGACTTGGGGGCTGGCACCTGTCCATGAACTGGTGCAGGGGCAGGCTCCATTTCCTTGAAACTTGGCCCGGGCTAGAGCATGCCGCACTCTATCTCTTGCAGGTAGATAAAGGCTGGCGCTTTGACACCAGCCGTCCTTCTGATCTCGACCAATCCCGGGGACTCGAAAAAGCGACGGGCACTATCCAGCGAGGACCACTCTGAGAAGTGGACGATGGTGTTCGCATCGTTGTCGTACCGCAGTAACTGATAGCGGATTTCCCCGGCACGCTTTCTGATGTTTGCCGCCTGGTCAAACATAGCTTTCCATACCGGATAGGCTTCGACCTCATGAATGATCAACACGTGTGGCATGCGAGCTTCAAGTAAGGGTTGCCGGATCAGCACAACGCAAACGTTTACAGTAACGAATGTACTACAGCGTTTGAGGGGTATCCATCACTTCAGAAACGATGGGGGAGCGTTGTATGGGGGGAGGAGGGAGGGAAGGACCATCGTTCGTGAAGCGTATCTGGCAATCCAGAAGACTGTCGTCTATGCACGATGAGATACGGGCGACGCCTAGGAGCGCCGAACCGCCCTGCTCTACGAAATGAAGGATGGCAAGACCCCGACCCTCATTCTTCCATCTCATTCCGATACTCATTTGAATGCTGTAATTTGTTTAGCAATTTGTTTGATGGTGAAGATTCCCACCCCCCTCGTAATCGTCACTTGCCCAGTTCGGCTCAAGCGACCCACTTCGGCATAGAGTTCGTTCGCGGTGAATTCCGGGTAGCGAATCACCAAGGCATCGAACTCACCTTCAGGGGAGATTTGGAGAAAATCAAAGACCCGCTCAGTAATGGGCTTCGGCACCGCCATAAATAGTTCTCCTTGCAGCTATCTGTGCATCGGTAAACTGACTCTTCGCTCGGACTGGCCTGAGTGCCTCATGAAGAGGACTCCTGGTGATGCTGGCGTTGGAGCGGCGGAGACTGGAGAATCGGTCGCGTTAGGAAGGATCAGGAAGCGCGAGGGATGAGACAGTCAGCGTGGCTGAAACGTCTGTACAGTATGCTACGCGCGGAGCGGTCACTTGGTCAAGCTGCTTTATTGATGCATGCGCGTTTCGTTGAACCAAACAGACTCAAGAATCTACATGAAGCAGCTCGGCGCGCCGCCGCGCAAAATGTGTTAGGGGGCCGATTGGTGGGTGAGTCTCTTACAGCAAATCGAGCAATGATCCCATGAGACAAATGAGACTCATCACGATATAGCCGTAGGCCGTTATATAGGCAAAGCGGAGAATATGTTTGGGACCCCACACCATTTTTACGATTGCGGGAAAGTAGATCGCAAACATCCATTCCGGTGGATCGGTGATCCAGCGCCATTCCCGTTTGAGTCCATAGACTAACACTGCGCCAAACGCGAGACCGAGTGTACAGACAAAAAGGTCAAAAATTTCCATAGAGCGAGATTCCTGCTTACCCACACAGTGAAGAACCGGGGCATTCTACTTTTTCGGGCCTGGCGCGTCTATGGCTTATGGCGAAGCGGATGGTTACGGCACGGCCATTTACGGACTGAGAATTAGGGCGTCTTTGGCTTCCACTCCCTCGCACGCGTTTGCGCGTCGGCAATCTGGGCCGGCTTCATCTGTTTGGCGAGATCATTGCGGTGAAGAGGCGCGCGGGCATGTCCGTTTGCTGATGCCAGGCTATACCACATGTGGGCCTGGACTAAGTCCAGAGGTCCGCCCCGGCCGAAGGCAGACATTAGGCCGAGGTAGAACTGCGCGTTGGCTTCCCCCTGAGCGGCGGATTTCTCGTACCACTCGCGTGCTTTCTTGTAATCTTCGGGGACACCGTCTCCGTTTTCATACAGCAAACCGAGGTAGAACTGCGCACGCGCATCATCCTGCTCGGCAAGCGGTTGCCACTCGCGCATGGCCTTTGCGAAGTCTCCACGGTTTCTCGCATCCATACCAGCTTGAAAATCTGCCCATGCAGGCGCAACGAGACAGACAAACAAGAACACCAGGGCGACGGGAAATTGGAGCGGCATAGGTCGATTCTGGCTCACAGGAGATTCTCCACTGGTTTGTGCACCAATCGCGTCACATTATGCACGGAAGGTCGTCGTATTTCTCTGGTCTGTCTATCGTGTTGTTCCTGTTGGCCGAAGCAGATAGACCCAATAGACCAGATACACCAGAGCCCTGACATGCGCTGCGAAACGGGGTGTAGGGCTTTTCACTCCACGAAATTCAGCATGTCCCCGATTTCTTGCTTCGAGTCCTGTCCCTGTGAGTCTCATGTCAAAGAAGAGCGCAAGATCCAAACAGACGGTCATGACACGCTCATCGGCCAGGAAACGATTGCATGTTGAGTAATCTGAAGTCCGGGATGTGATCAGGACGCGGAATGAACGCCACATCCGCGATGGCCATTTCGCCACTTTCACTTGTCGCCGTGATTTTCACTTCATATGTGTCGACCGGAATATGGCGAATACTTTCCTCTGGCAGCGTCGTGACGCTCAGGGATGAGTATCCTTCAGGACCTATAAAAAATGTAAACACATCAACAAAGATGGCATCAAGACAGTGCGGATCTTTCGTGACATGAATATTAAAGTTCGTAGTTCCGGCCCGGTCATGTTTCAGGTGAAGATGGTTGCCAATGGCATGGAAATTCTGCGGCTTCTTCTCCAGCGAGGTCAGTGTCACCTCGACATTCCTGAGGGTAGAATCCTTGCTGTTGATCAATGCGACACGATAGGTGTACAGCGATCCGCTGGTCTGCGCGGCCTGGGAGCGATCGATGCCTGGATTCATCTGCACCCAGGGTTCTCCTTCACGAATCATTACGGACAATTTGCCCTTCCATATCGTCGCGCTCCTATATAAGTGTGTACCCCATACACCGATGCCCACAGACGAAATCCACAGTACCCATGTATCGATAGACTTATTCGTGAGCCATAGCGGTACATCTTCAATGCCGAAATAGATGAACCAGGCTTCCACATTGGAATGAGCGTGCCGAGGGGTGACCGTCGAAGCCAGCATGAGCAGCGCAAGCCCAAGAATGGGGACCGATTTAAGAATCCACATCCAATACATTTGCATTCTGTATCTCTTGGGCGGATAAAAGGAGTCGGGATTTTTCCCAGGGCCTGTATTGAACGTGGAGCAATCGTGTGAAGAAACACCCCCCGACCCCTTGGAGCCACTCCTAGCAACCGATTTGGCATCAACCTGGTACCGTCGAATAAGATTGCGTGATGACGGTTTCAAACACGACTGAACAACCAGGAAGGCGGGTGTACTTCCCAATAGCCACTAGCTGCCATATACCCGGAGGCGCCAGGCCGTACACCGCTGGCCCATCCGTTCTCACCACATCTGCCTGGTGCCAGCCTATGGTGATGGGTAACTATCGATCGGGATCATTAAATGAGCATAGGCTGTGCCAGCCCACATGACCCATGGTCCTCCATTTTTCGAATCGGTCGACACGTTTTTGAGTGTCTCCACGTCAGGGACGAGAACCATGATGTGCGCGCCGAGTCCTTCCACCCAATCATCTCCCGGCTTGGGCGCCTTCGCATAGGGGTCTGTATTGCTCACTGGGCTGTCGCCTTGCAGCATATAGGCAATACCGACGTGTGTGTACGTCGGCTTCGTTTTGTTCTTCACAGCATCCTTGAAATTGAGCCATGGTTCGTTCATGCACATGGGGTCTGTGCCTGGCGTGTTGGGATTGTCGGGCATGCACGTCCACCCATTGGTGCCCTTGCGAACCTCTTTCCCATCCCGATCCATGATCGTCGCGTGTTTGGAAAGTGAGGAAGGTCCTGCAGCTTCTGCGAGCGCGAACTCAGCCGCATGACGCACAACGTCCCGCCGCGCCTCCCCTTCGCCAAATACAGGTGAAAGAGGTAAGGCGGCGGCAATAGTTATGACCAGAACCCCTGTCAGCACGACGGCCATTGATGTCCTGAATATTGTCATGGGCATTTCTCCTTTCCCACAGTGACGGCACAGTCAATTGTAGTTTATCCTAAGCGCCAAGGTATAGAGACCTTAGCCTCCAAGATCCCAAGGTTTTCGCCTGGCCTCCGCGAAATGTTGGATTCAAGACCCGACCCTGTTTCTTTCGAACTGATCAAAAACGGCTGGTGTTGGTGGTAGAGAAATATGCGACGGGTGATGCGACGCGGAGAGCCTGAAATCCGAGGTGCGAGAGGCCCAGCATGGGCGATGGGTAGACCTGCAGCCGGTGTCGTGGGGATTGAGGAAGGCACGAGTTCCCACCCGTTGAAACGCTACGTGAATTTTCTCTGTTCATCTCCCTTGCGCCTCTTTTGGTTTCCTCCTATGCGGTCGCGCTCGCGTTCGTAACCCACGGCGGCGTAGTAGAGCACGCGATCGAAGAACTTGCCGAGCATGTGTATCAGTTCCAGCTCCCCGTGCAGTTCCATGGCGCTATCGGACAGGCCTTCGCGCTGGACGAAGGCGCGCAGGTGCTCCCTCGTGTTGGTGATGGCCCAGCAGAAGTGGCTGTAGGCCACGCCCTGCTCGGCGCGGCGCGCGCCCAGCTCGGTGTAACGCTGCTCCAACTCAGCCTCGGTCTTATTCAGCATCCAGTCACTCAGGTTGCGGTAGATCTCGTGGGTGCGGACTTTGAGTTCGTCCGCCGGGACTTTATGCAGATCGCTGCAC
>JAYTTD010000036.1:0-8704 GCA_043745235.1 Nitrospira sp.
GAAGAAGCCTTCTTTGAGCTGTTCAAGGAGGCCGCACATAACATGATTGAGGGGAGCCGTCTCCTGAAGGTGATGATGGAGGATTTCCGGTCTCCCATCGAACAAGCCCAGGGGATCAAAGACGTTGAACATGTCGGAGATGGCCTTACGCACGACATCGCGCGTCGATTGAACAAGACCTTTATACGCCGATCGATCGGGAAGACATCCATGACCTTGCCAGCGCCCTTGATGATATTCTGGATACCACTGAGGCGATCGCCGACCGCTTCGTGCTATACAAGGTGACGAAGCCAACCGAGATGGCGATCAAGCTGGCCGACATTCTTCACCAGGCCTCTGTGGCCGTGGGGCGCGGTGTGGACCGCCTGGGGCTTCCGCATCCGGATGTGAAGGAATGCAGTGTGCAGGTGAACAGCCTGGAGAACGAGGCCGACCGAGTCTCCCGCGATGCGATTTCCGCCCTCTTTGAAACAGAAACCAATCCGATCGCGGTCATCATGTGGAAAGAGCTCTACGAGCACTTCGAAGCAGGAACCGACCGGTGCGAAGACGTCGCGAACATTCTTGAGCGGATCGCGCTCAAACACCACTGACAATTCGTAAGGCGTGAGACGTGAAACGTAAGGCGCAAGAGATCACCGCTATGCGAAGAGGCCGGTTCGTCATGTTCTCTTCCCCATCGATTCCTCACCCCTCACCCCTTACCCCTCACGAGTCCAAGATGCCTGAGCTGACTGGAATGTTGCTCATCGTGGTGGTGTTGGCGCTCCTGTTCGACTTTTCGAACGGGTGGCATGACAGTGCCAACGCCATTGCGACCGTGGTCTCCACGCGAGTCGTGAGCCCGCTTGTGGCGGTCATGGCGGCCGGCGTCCTCAATGTGGCCGGGGCGTTCATGTCCACCGCCGTGGCGAAGATGGTGGGGTCGGGGATTGTCAATCAGGCTTTTGTCACCCAAGAAATGGTCGCGGCGGCGCTGGCCGGTGCGATTTTCTGGAATCTCTTCACGCTGTTGCTGGGATTGCCGACGAGTTCCTCTCATGCCCTCATTGGCGGATTGGTCGGGGCTGCGGTGGCCCATGGAGGGTGGGCCACGGTGAAGTGGTCCGGGCTTCGACCGCTATTGGAAGCTATGGTGCTTGCGCCGTTCTTTGGCTTTGCCATAGGGTTCTCGCTGATGGTGTTGATCAGTTGGATCTGTTTTCGTGTGACCCGGAGTGTGGCCACTCGGTTATTTAAACGGCTGCAGCTTGTGTCTGCCTGTTTCATGGCGTTCAGTCACGGTTCCAACGACGCGCAGAAGGCGATGGGAATCATCACGTTGGCGTTGCTCTCCACAGGGCAGATTCCTTCGAACGAAGTGCCTGGGTGGGTCATTGTCGCCTGCGCGATGGCGATGGGATTGGGCACAGCCGTGGGTGGTTGGAAGATTGTCCGTACGCTGGGAATGGGCATCGTCAAGCTGGAACCGGTGCATGGGTTTGCTGCGGAGACCGGCGCCGCGTCGGTGCTGCTCGTGACGGCCTACATTGGCCTGCCTGTGAGCACGACACAGACCATTACCACGTCGGTCATGGGAGTCGGCGCGATCAAGCGGCTTTCGGCGGTGCGCTGGGGCGTCACCACAAAAATTCTGTACGCCTGGGTGTTCACACTTCCTGGCGCCGCACTTCTCGCGGCACTCATTTATTATCTGATCGGGATCAGGTTTATCTAGCCGGCTGACTGGTCGGTTGGACGGGTAGCCGGACAACAAAACGGCTGCCGGTCGGAGCATTCCCTTCGACCCATACCCGTCCACCTAGCCCCTCGACGATATGCCTGACAATCGCCAGCCCGAGCCCTGTTCCACCTAATTCACGCGAGCGGGCCTTATCGACTCGATAGAATCGTTCGAATACGCGCGGGCGATCTAGCTCAGGAATGCCGATGCCGGTGTCGGTCACACTCAGTTCCATAGCCGTGACCATCGCGGGCTGTTCGGCATCGTCCGAAACCGGGTGGGCCGCAACCGTGATGGTCCCTTTCCCAGGGGTATATTTGATGGCGTTATCGAGCAAATTTGACAGAACCTGCGCCAGCCGGTCTTCATCGCCGAGCACAGCGGGCAGATTGTCCTCCACGAAGGAGACGAGCTGGTGCCCCTTCTTATCTGCTAAGGGCTTGATCATGGCCAGCGTTCGTTCGATGACACCCTGGATATGCAGCGGCTCCCGCTTGAACAGGATCTGTCCGGATTCGATCCGTGACAGCTGGAGGAGATCTTCGAGAATCAGGTTCAGCCGGTCGCTTTGCTTGAGAATGATGTCGAGGAATTTTGTGCTGGTTTCAGGATCGTCTTTGGCGCCATCGAGCAAGGCTTCGATATACCCTTTGATCGACGTGAGCGGGGTCCTCAGCTCGTGGGACACGTTGGCGACGAAGTCTTTCCGGATAAGTTCCAGTCGGCGTAATTCCGTCATGTCGTGAAAGACCAGCACCGCGAACGCGTCGTTCTCTCGATCGTTTGCAGTGACCGAGGCCTCGATATGGAGACGGCGGCCACTCGGGTGCAGGAGAATTTCATCTTCTGTGTTCATGCGTTTCGCCAGGACCGTTGAGACTAACGTATCCAACTGTGGATGCCGGAAGACATCAGAGCAGGGGTGTCCCCGTACTTCCATCCTGGTGACGTCGAACATCCGTTCCAGTGCTGGATTGACTTGCAGCACGCGACTTCGGCTGTCCAGGATCATCACCCCTTCGACCATCGAGGTCAGCATGGCCAAGAGCTGGGCTCGATCTTCGGAGAGCTCATCGATCTTGGCTGTGAGTTGGTCCGTCAGGTGGTTGAACGTGTCGGCTAAGAGGCCGACTTCATCCCGTGATCCGGTCCGTATGCGGACTGCATGGTCACCCTTCGCCAGTTGCTGCGCAGCGATCGCAATATTGGACAGGGGTTTTGTGATGCTGTAAGCGAGCCACACACTCAGTGCGACGGCAATCAAGAATGCAATCCCGAACGCGAGGGCCAAGTTCCGGTGCAACGTGGCTACTTCACGATCAAATGTGGTCATCGGCAAGCCCAGCCTCAAGAAGACGGATGGGGGTGCCTGGTTCGCACTGTGCAGAGGGATAGCCAGATACAACGTGCGCTCACCGGTGGTGTGACTTGTGCGGAGGTCTGTCCCGCGCCCGGTGGCAACGGCTTGTTCAATTTCTGGCCGCGCCCGGTGGTTCTCAACCGCAGGGAGATTGCTATCCGAGACGGCGCTGTCGGCCAACACCTGTCCATCCGGAGCAATGACGGTGACGCGTGCGAGAGCCCGCACTCCGAGATCTCGAACGGCTGCCTGTAATTGGGGAGTCGAAGCCAGCGTCCCTGGTAGAGTCAGAAACGGTTGTAGCCCGTATGCGACGAGACTGGTTCGAGCCTCTAGTATCTGGCCTGACTGAACGATTTCCTGTTGTTCAAGGGAACGAATCGCCAACGTCCGGGCGATGAGAAGCCCACAGAGGAGGACCAGCAGGGTTCCGATAGTAACCTTCCACCGAATGGAAAGGGTCATGCCGAACGATCCAACTCTTTGAGTTTATACCCCAGGGATTTGACCGACATAATCGCCTCGTTGAGCGAGGGGAGCTTCTGCTTGAGTCTCCGGATGTGGACGTCAACTGTTCGCGTTGTTCCGTAGTAATCGTATCCCCAGATGGTATTGAGGAGGATGTCTCGTGTCAGAACTCTGCCGGGATTGCGCAAGAGTTGTTCGAGCAGGCCGAATTCTTTTGCTGTGAGGGGGATCTCAATCTTCTTGACTGTGACTTCGTGTCGCGCGAGATCCATGACGAGATCGCCATAGCGATAGTGGGCCTGGTTGTCGTCAGGTTTCCGTTGAAGCCGCCGGAAGAGGGCCTTAATGCGGGCGACCAGAGTCTTGGGGCTGAACGGTTTGGTGACGTAGTCGTCGGCCCCCAGCTCCAGGCCGACAATGGTGTCCGATTCCTCCGCTTTGGCGGTCAACATGATGATGGGGAGCAGCGCGGTTTCTGGAGCCGATCGAAGGCGTTTACAGACTTCGATGCCATCGATCTCGGGCAGCATTAAATCGAGAATGACTAAATCGGGCTTCTCCTGCTTCACTTGCCGGAGGCCTTCCGTACCGGTCGTAGCCGTGACGGTTCGAAAGCCTTCTTTCTCTACATATAGTTTGACCAGTTGGAGGATGTCGTGCTCATCTTCAACGATGAGAATTTTTTTGCTAGCAGGGCTTGACATGGCTGGTGGCGAGAGCCTACGGGGGAGAGAGTATCGTGTCAAGACGGGGGGGGCGGTTGGGCGGGGCCATGAACGCCTCGTGCTTGCGCAACGCGCGACTTGTCGGGAACGCGGCGTCTCGGCGCCGCGCGTAGTCAGGCGTTGATGGCCCTCCAGCCTAGGTTATGGTGGATAGTGAGAGAGAATATGCACGGGAGACGGGGGAAAGTGAGGCAGGGGCCAATTGTATTGACGAGGCCGGTTGCTCTGACGTAAGGTGGGCGTAAGTGATCTGTGAGGGTTGGACATGAGTATAGCCCTGTACTGAGCCTAAGGAGAGGTGGCGGTTATGAAGATCTATCTCGCCAATCCACGAGGGTTTTGCGCCGGAGTCGACCGGGCAATCGATATTGTCGACCTTTCACTCAAGAAGTATGGGGCGCCAATCTACGTTCGACACGAAATCGTCCATAGCCGGCATGTTGTGAACTCGCTCCGTACCAAGGGTGCCGTGTTCGTGGAAGAGTTGGGAGAAGTACCAGAAGGTTCAGTCGTGATCTTCAGCGCCCATGGAGTTGCCAAGTCGGTGTGGGACGAAGCGAATCGGCGGCGACTGCACGTAATCGATGCCACCTGCCCGTTGGTCATTAAAGTTCATAACGAGGTCAATCGCGATTATACCCAGGGGTATGATCTCATTTTGATCGGCCATGCCGGCCATCCCGAAGTGATCGGGACGCTCGGGCAGATCCCGGACAAGTTCCATCTGGTCTCCTCGGTGGCTGATGTCGAGAAGCTGCAAGTCGATAATGTCCACGATCTCTCATACGTCACGCAAACCACGCTGAGCGTCGATGAGTGTCGAGATATCGTCGGCGCGCTCCATCAACGGTTTCCGCACATCAAGGGGCCGCACCAGGAGGATATCTGCTACGCGACACAGAACCGCCAGAATGCCGTGAAAGAGCTCTCCAAGCTGGTAGACGTCATTCTCGTCATCGGCTCCCCGAATAGCTCGAACTCCAACCGACTTCGTGAGTTGGGGGAGCAGTGCGGGATTGCGTCCTACTTGATCGATGCCGCGTCTGACATCAATCCAATCTGGCTCACGAACGTGCAAGCGGTCGGGATCACCGCCGGCGCTTCAGCGCCAGAAGTTCTGGTCGAGGAGTTGGTGACGTATCTCAAGTCTTTTGGGACCGCAGAGGTTCAAGACCTGACCGTGATTGAAGAAGATGTTGAGTTTCTTCTTCCTAAGGAACTGATCACCATTGAGTCTCTCAACAAAACTGTTGGGGCTCAGGCGGGATAACCGTATCCCTCGCCGCCGAGCCACTCCCCAAGTGTTGTAGATCCCGTCACTCATACCTACCACCCGCAGTATTTTTCTTTGATTTCCCCCTCAGTTCGTGCTACACAACCAACCGTCCTAATCCATTCGAACCTTCTCGTTACTTGAAGGAGTCTCTGGTGTATTTGAAATCCATCGAGATGGCGGGGTTTAAGTCGTTCGCGGAGGCCCGGATCGAATTCCCCGAAGGCGTCACGGCCATTGTGGGGCCAAACGGGAGCGGCAAGAGCAATGTCGTGGATGCGATTCTCTGGGTCCTCGGCGAACAGAGCACGAAGGCCCTGCGTAGCGAGAAGATGGAAGATGTGATCTTTAACGGAACCGAAATGCGGAAGCCTCTCGGCCTGGCCGAAGTGTCGCTCGTGATCAGTGGGCTGGATCGGATCAATGTGGATCCCCTGTCCGGTCTTTCAAGCCAGCTGTCGGAATACCAGGAACTCATGATCACACGTCGTCTGTACCGTAATGGCGAGAGCGAATACCTCATCAATAAGGCCGCCTGCCGGTTGAAGGATGTCCGGAGCATCCTGCTGGACACCAGGGCTGGAACAAAAGGACATACCGTCATTGCGCAGGGACAAATCGATCAGATCCTGAACGCGTCACCACAAGATCGGCGTGAATTGATCGAAGAAACCGCCGGCATCATTCGTTACAAAAAACAGAAGGCCGAAACGTTGCGCAAGTTGGATACGACTCAGCAAAACCTTTTGCGGGTGCGGGACATCATTGCTGAGGTGAAAAAGCAGTTGAATTCTCTCGAGCGCCAAGCGCGGCAGGCGCGGTCCTATCAGACGTTGCACCAAGAGGCCAAGTCGCTGGAGATTCAGTTGCTGACGAGTGAATACCGTGCCCTACGAACCACACTCAAGGAGGTGGAGTCAGAACTGCAGACGTTGGGAGACCACGAGTCCGAGCAGTCCGCTGAGCTAGGGCGTTTGAATACAGAACTTGAGCGGATCAAACTCGCGATGGCTATCGCGAACGAGGCGATCGGGCAGAAGCGTGAGGAACTGTCGAAGATTGAGCAGCAACAGGCGCAGGCACTGACGGCCGCAGAAGTCGAGCGCAATCGCAGCGAGCTTTATGTGCAGCAGCAGAGTCAGGGCGGGCAGGAACTTGAGCGCCTCATCCAGGAACAGAAGCAGGGTACGGTGGAAGCGGCAACCCTCGAAGACGCGCTGGCTTCGCTCGATCGTGAATGTGCCGAACGGGAGCAGGTGTTCGCGACACTCGACCGGGAGATGAAAGAGCTAGTCCAGCAACGAGTAGCGGCGTTGGCTGAAGAAGAACGAGGGCGCCTGGACATACTCAACTTGGTGGTGTTGGTTGCCAATACCGAGCAGACCTTGGTTCAATTGGCCGCTCGCATTCAAGAGGCGGCGGATCGTGAAGGCCAGCTGGCTCGTGAGCGAGAAGATGTTCGCCTGCAGCATGTGACGGCAACGGATAAGCGCCAGGCGCTCCAACAGGCGTCTCATGACGCCGAGCAATTGGTGGCTGACCTGCGCCGGCAGCAGCACAGTGTTGAGGAAGAGAGCGAGCGTCTGTCGGCCGGATTGGTCGAAGTCGACCAGTTGGTATTTCGTCAGTCGGAAGAGTTGGCTGCAGTGGACTCTCACCTCAAGGCACTGCAAGGCGTGCTGCAAGAAGACATGGGTTATGGGCGGCGTGGCGATGAAGAGTCAACGGCGCTCAAAGCCTGTACTGGAGTGCGCGATGCCATTGTCGAGTGGTTGGTCGTGCCTCCTGGATGGGACCGTGCGGTGGAAGCGATTTTGGGCGAGCGGGTCAGGGGCTGGTTCGTAGACAATCCCGCCGCGGCGTGTGAGGCGATAGAGTTTTTGAAAGGGAAAGATCTCGGGCGGGGCACGTTCATCCCTCAGCAGCCTCGATGGACGGCTCGGGATGCTGCATCCCGCCAGTGGTGGCCCGCGATGGAGGGCCAGCCCGGTGTGGTTGGACGTGCGGTTGACCTGATCCATGTGGAGGGTCAGCGCGAAACGGCTCGTGATTATCTCTTCGACCGGATTGTGTTTGTCGACACCCTCCAGGACGCGACGGCATTGTGGGAACAACAGTCTTACTCTGGTCCCGATGGGCCCGTCCTCGTGACGCGCGCCGGAGAAGTTTTGGATGCGGCCGGGGTGATCACCGGTGGACAGGTCGGTGCAACGGGAGGGCTGCTGCAACGGCGGCGAGAAGTGCTTCATTTAGAGGCCCAGCGTGTTTCGCTGACGGGACGTGTCGAAGAAGAGAAGCAGCGCCGGGAGCGATTACTGGTGCAGGGACAGGAATTGCGCGAGCAGAGTCGACAACTCGTGGAGTCGTTGCGTGACGCTGAAATGCAGGGGCTCTCACTACAGAAGGACGAAGCTGGACTCCAGCATATGCTGGGGGATCTGACCCGGCGGATCGATACCGTGATGAGTGAGGCGCAACGAGGCTCGGCGGAAGCGCAGCGGCTCAATCAAGAAACGCGTTCCGGCGAAGCGCAGCTTGCACAGTGGATGGCGGAGAAGGCCGGCCAGGAAGTCGGGCTCAGTCGCGTGCGTGAACGGGTGGGGCAGATTGATCACGGCATGCAGGGGCTCCAGCAGCGATTCACAGAGGCGCAATTGGTGGCGCAGGGCATTCGGACAACCCGTGAGCATTGCCAACACGATCTCTTGCGGATTCAACAACAGCAGCACGACGCAATCGTACGCATTGAGACGTTGACACGCCATGTCGAGGGGCTCACGGCTTCAATTGAACAGAGCCGGGTTGAACGTGAACGCCAAGAAACCCATTGTCGTGAGTTCGGTGAGTTGGCGGCTCAGGTAAAGGCTCGGTTGGTCGAGATGCAGGGGCAACAGGCGCAGGACATGGCTGCGGCGCACCAGCTCGATGCCGGGTTGGAGGATGTTCGGCGCGCGGTGTCATCTCTTCGCGAATCCCGCATGGCGGTGGAGGTCAAGAAGGCGGAAATTCGAATGCAATTGGGGACGGTCGAATCTACGCTCTTGGGAACCTACCAGGTCGATCTCGCGACGTTGCTCGATTCACCCGTAGTCATGACATCCGAACAGCTGTCCATCGGGGAAGAGCCGACCTTGGAAGGCCAACCGGCAGTC
>JAYTTD010000037.1:0-8656 GCA_043745235.1 Nitrospira sp.
AGCGATTCAGTCGGCTGGCTCCCAACATGCTCCTGTATAGTGCGGTGTTAGAATATGCCTGCACAGCGGGGTATCGGGAGTTTGATTTTGGACGATCCACCATCAATAGTGGAACCTATCGATTCAAGCAACAATGGGGGGCTCACCCTCGCCAGCTGTACTGGTATTACTGGCTGGCCGGAGGGCAGAGTATCCCGGAATTGAATCCGGACAATCCCAAGTTCAAGGCAGCCATTTCCGTGTGGCAACACCTTCCCTTACCTGTGACCAATCTGATTGGCCCGCATATTGTGAAGTACTTACCATGATGCCGCAGCGGACTCTTTCTCCAACTGCCGCTCCGATCTCGTTCTGGGATCTCATTCGCGCGGCGAGCAGCCTGTGGGGCGGCGTCAAACATCGCGCGCGCTTGATACAAGAACTGAAGGAGAAATTTTCGTCCAGGGAGGTATTCCTGGTGTCGTCTGGAAAGGCGGCGTTGACGGTGATTCTCCAAGCGCTTGCGGCGTCGAGTGGAAGACGGCGAGTGATCATTCCTGCCTATACCTGTTTTTCCGTGCCGTCCGCGATTGTCAAGGCTGGTTTGGACGTGGTGCTCTGTGACGTCGAACCGGAGACGCTCGATTTCAATTTTGCAGAGCTTGAGGGCTTAATCAACGAGGACGTCCTCTGTGTCGTGCCGACCCATCTCTTTGGCCGTCCGGCGGATGTTGACCGTGTGAAGCGACTATGCGAGGGGAAGGGCATCGTGGTGGTTGAAGATGCGGCTCAGGCGATGGGAGGACAGTCGGGGGGGCGCCTTCTCGGAACGCTAGGGGATGTAGCCTTCTTTAGTCTTGGACGCGGGAAGAATCTCACCTGTGGCACAGGGGGAATTATTCTCACGAGATCAGTATCCATCGCTGAGACGATCAAAGCCGAGTATGCGACCTTACCGGAAGTCCCGCGTGGCGACGTCGTTCGGAATTGGCTTGAAATGGTGATGATGCGCTTTTTTATCCATCCGCTGCTGTATTGGCTTCCCGCGGGGCTTCCCTTTCTACGGCTAGGGGAGACACAGTTCTATACAGACTTTCCAATCTATCGCATGGATGAGGTGCGGGCGCATCAGCTTCAGGGGTGGGAACGGCGGGTGGCTCTGGCCAATCAAGAGCGAGCCGCTCGTGCCGGCTGGTTAATCGCTGGGTTGGATCTTCATCGCAGAGGCATCACGCCGATTACGGGGAAAGAGGCTATCTATCTCAGGCTTCCTGTGCTGTTACGAGATCGAGAGACGAAAGAGGCGGTATGCCGGCAGAGCCGTGAGGAAGGGGCAGGAGTGAGTCCCAATTATCCGGCCACGATCCAAGAGATTCCAGAATTGGCCGGCCGGTTGGCCAGCCGGAAATGCGTCGGCGCTCAGGAAGTGATTGATCGTTTAGTCACGTTGCCGACTCATCAGTTTGTGAAGGAACGGGACCGTCTGAAGATGGATCGGGTGCTGGGAAGTCAGGGATGCTGGTCTGTGTCAACGGTATCAGAGGACACGAAGACTTCAGGCCATGCCTCCGATCATCGGCCCACTCTCTCTGGAAAATAGATAATCTGTACGATATGAATGTGACCGGCTTCATTGAAACAGTATTCTGGGTGTCGGTAGGATTTGTCTTCTATGCCTATGCGGGATATCCACTGCTGTTGATGCTGATAGGGTTGGTTCGGGCTCGGCCGATTAAGAAAGCACCGTTCCAGCCTACAGTATCGTTCATTATTACAGCCTACAACGAAGAAAATCGCATTGGTGAGAAGCTGCTCAATACACTCAAGCAAGATTATCCCCGTGAGTCTCTTGACGTGGTCGTGGCGTCCGATTGTTCAACAGATGGGACCGATGATCTCGTGCGGTCGTTTAAATCGTCCGGGATACGCTTGGTCCGATCCGATACGAAGGGAGGGAAGGAAGCCGCCCAGAAATTAGCGGTCGACTCTACCTCGGGAAATATTCTGGTGTTTTCAGACACGGCCACCATGCTTGAGCCGACGGCCATCACCACGATCGTCAGGAATTTTTCAGATCCGACAGTCGGATGTGTCAGTAGTGTCGATCGCTTCATCGATACCGATGGGACGGTCAGCGGAGAGGGGGCCTATGTCCGCTATGAAATGTTGCTGCGGAATCTTGAAACGCGAGTAAATACCTTGGTCGGGCTTAGCGGGTCCTTCTTTGCCGCCCGCCGATCTGTCTGTCAAGGCTGGGCCCCGGATCTGCAGAGCGATTTCAATACCCTTCTGAATAGCGTCCGGAGCGGTCTCCGTGGTGTAGCCGATCCGGAGAGCGTAGGATTTTATAAGAACCTCTCCGATCAGAAAAAAGAATACGAACGCAAGGTGCGAACGATCGTCCGGGGTATCTCGGTGTTCATGCGAAGCTTGTCCTTGCTCAACCCTTTCCGGTACCACCTCTTTGCCTGGCAATTGTTCAGCCATAAACTGTGCCGTTGGCTTGTCCCATTCGCGATGATTGCCGCGCTGGTGGCGAACGCTGTATTGGCATCTTCATCGCTGTTTTTTCAAGGGACTCTGGTGACACAGATGGTATTCTACGCAGTCGCGTTGGCGTATCTCGCCACCCAGCGGCTGCCGAATTTCGGGATGCTGCGCATCCCGTCATTTTTTGTCATGGTCAATCTTTCAATTCTCGATGCCTGGATCCGCTACTTCCGTGGTGAACGCATCGTGTCGTGGAGTCCCTCTAAGCGGTAGGATATTTCTCTGTACAGGAAAGGTGGAGCGACAGAATATATGGAAGTCACGAAGAGGATGCTACCCAGGTCGGCCGTAGCGGCTGCGATTGATTTGGTCTACCTGGTCTGTCTGGCGTCTCTGGTCTATCAGGTTGGCTCCTATAGGTGAATGCGTGAGAGAGAACCTCAAGGCAACGGTCTGGCGAATCTTGGCAGGGCTATATGTTGCTTCGGGCATGGATAGGATACGACATCGTGGACGAATCGTAATCCTGACCTATCACAGGGTTGTGTCGGATCAGATGGTACAGGATGAGCACATTCAGCCTGGCATGTATGTGCGAGGGCAGTCGTTCGAAGCCCACATCACCTATCTTCGGAAGCGATTTATTATCATTTCCTTAGACGAGCTGCTCGACTTGTGGCAGACGAACCAACTGAAGAGTCACCGATCCTACTGTGTTATTACGTTTGACGATGGATGGAAGGATAATTATCAGTTCGCATTCCCTGTGCTTATGAAGTACCAGATCCCGGCTACGATTTTTCTCGCGACTGATTTTATCGGAACCACTCGATGGTTCTGGCCGGACCAAATGATGTTTCTGCTCGAAAAGTCCAGAGAGTGTATGTCCGGCGCGGATGATCGAAAGCACTTCTCAGCAATATTAGCAGAGACGATCGGAGTCGGTCAGTCTCTGCGCGATGGGACCTTCACGCGCATCGCATCGGGAGAATCGATCGATCCCAGCGCCATCATTGAAGTCTGCAAAGGGGTTGAGGTGGACAGGATCCATCAGATGATTGAGCGGCTCAGTCACGCGCTTTATCTGGAGCTCCCGACTCAGCGGGCCCTCCTTAACTGGGATGAAGTGCGGGAAATGGCTGGAAAAGGGGTGACCTTTGGGTCGCATTCCATTTCGCACCGGATCATGACGCAGATTCCACTGTCTGAGGTGAAGACAGAATTGATCGATTCCAGGAAGGCGATGCTTGAACAAGGTATCAAGCCGGTACCGGTTTTCTGTTATCCTAACGGGAACTTCGATCGGGACATTCAGGAGCTGGTCAGGGAAAGCGGATATCGTGCGGCAGTCGGGTGCGAAGTCGGATTAGAACGGGAGAGGCCCAGCGATCTGTTCGCACTGAAGCGGATCAGTCTACACGAGGATAGTTCGGCGTCAGTATCTCTCTTGGCGTTTGCACTGTCTGGTTTTCGATAGTCTCGATACCAGTGGAATGTAGAAGAGAAGGTTCGAGGTCCAACTGTCATGGAGCCAAAGCCCTGTGTGTTGGTCACGGATGGTCAGGAACGTTCGGCACTGGCCATCACCAGAGGGTTAGGTCAGGCAGGTATTCCCGTGATTGTTGGGGCTGAAACCGTTGGATCATTGGCCGGAGCATCCCGATATTGTGTCGCGCGATGGCAGTATCCTTCACCGCTCCAACAACCGGCGCAGTTTATTTCCAGTCTTGTTGAGGCTGTCAGACGATTTGATGTCACGGCGATCATCCCTCCCTCCGATTCTTCTATGCAGGCGGTGGCAGGGCAGAGAGATCAGTTTCGGCCTTCTGTCACCGCCATGATTCCATCTCTGGAAAGCTATGAACTGGTATCTGATAAGTACCGCTTGATGAAGCTTGCGCATGAATTGGGAATACCGGTTCCCACGACGGTCTTTGTTCCGGATGGGAATATCGCTGCAGTGCTTGACCAGGTGAAGGCCTATCCCGTCGTGGTGAAGCCGGGGCGCTCGCTCCTGAGGGTCGATGAGAGCTGGATCAAGACGAGCGTGCATTTTGTGTCAAGTGTCGAGGAACTGACGGACCTGTATCGCAGAACTCCCTATCTGCGAAACCCCTCTCTGATCCAGCAACGGATTGAGGGGGAGGGTCAAGGGGTATTCGGGCTTTGCGATCACGGGAGGCCCTGCGCGCTCTTTGCTCACAGGCGAATCCGGGAGAAGCCACCAGCTGGAGGCGTGAGTGTGTTTCGAGAAAGCATCGAGTTGCCCAAGCCCATGGTTGACTATGCCGCGAGACTATTGGAGCGGGTGAAATGGCATGGAGTAGCCATGGTGGAGTTCAAGGTGGATCGGCATTCAAAAGTTCCGATGCTGATGGAAATCAATGGACGGTTCTGGGGGTCGTTACAGCTCGCGGTCGATGCCGGATTGAATTTTCCCTATCTGCTCTATCAGGCAATGCAGGGAATACCCGTTGCGGTGCCAAATAATTCCTATCGGATCGGTACGAAGTCCCGTTGGTTGCTCGGCGACCTCGATCACCTGCTCGCAAGGCTGACAAAGTCGAATGTTCAACTGCAACTCAATTCTGATGCGCCCTCCAGGGGCCGTTGCCTGGCAGAGTTTTGCAAGCTGTTTCAGCATGATCTTCACTACGAAGTTGAATCGCTGAGCGATCCCGGTCCTGCGCTTGCGGAGTATCGAGCCTGGTTCAGTCATCTTGCAGGAAGTCGAACATGAATGGAGGTGAAACACCAAGCCTGTCGGAGCACTGCTGGACCTTTCTGCGCGGTCTGCGTGACACGCTGGCGTACGTCGGCAGACCGATAAAGATCGTTCGCCATCCGTATGAACGGTGGGGGGAGGTTCGGTTGCCGGACTCCGTGCAATCCGTTCTGTTTGTCTGCAGAGGCAATATCTGCCGTAGTCCTTTGGCGGAGGTCTATTTTCAATCCCTTGTCCAGAAGGAGAGCCGGCAAATGACGGTGCGCTCAGCCGGCCTTGATACGACCCCGGGAAAGCCCGCACATGCCAAGGCCCAGGCTGTCGCCTTGCAGCATCGGCTGTCACTTGACGCGCATGCCACCACGATGGTTCACAAGGAATTACTCGACCAATCGGATCTGATTATCGTGATGGAAATCAGTCAGAAGCGTGACATGCATCGCCTGTACCCGAACACAAAAGGGAAGGTTGTGCTATTGGGACGATTTGATTCTGTAGGGCCTCTCGAAATAGCAGACCCCTACAGTGGAACCAGTGAAGATTTCTATTCCTGCTTCCAGCAAGTGAGTCGATGTTGCGACGTTCTGGCTGCCAGATTGGGTGTAAAGAGCCGTGAGCCGTCCATGCGCCAAATCTTGCCGGTCAATCCGAAGACATCATGACTTCCGGGAAAGAGAAAACGACAGTCCTGCACTTGTCGACCAGCAGTGGACCAGGCGGAGCTGAACGGATGATCAGCACGCTGGCTGCCGCGCTCAACCAGGGCCAATTTCGAGTCATTGTCGGACTGTTTCGACCTGGATGGCTGCAGGTAGAATGCGAAGCGCTTGGGGTCAGGACGTCTGTGATACCCCTTGCAGGGCGCTTCAAACTCCAGTGGTTCCGTGACTGTTTGCGACTGCTCCGCAGGGAACGGGTCGCGCTTATTCATGCGCACGAGTTTAGTGCGATTCTGTGCGGCTGGATCGTGGCGACGTTGGCTGGCGTTCCATTTGTTGCCACAGTGCATGGCAAGAGTTACTTTTCGGAAAAATTACGTCGGAGAGTGGCCTATCGCCTGGCCAGCCGGCAGGGCAGGATGGTTGCGGTGTCGCACGACTTGAAGCGGTTCATTTGCGAGAAGGTCGGCGTTGCAGAAAAACGAGTGGAGGTGATCTATAACGGTGTGGCTCCGGGACAGACAGTCAACGATGCAGAAGTTCAGAGATGCAAGGCTGAGCTTGGGATTTCAGGCTGTTATCCCGTGCTGGGGGTCGTAGGCAGTCTCTATCCTGTCAAAGGTCACAGATTTCTTCTTGAGGCGATGCCGGAGATTCTTCGGCGATGGCCGAATGCGCGGCTGCTCATGATCGGGCGAGGAGAACTCGAGGTGGCGTTGAAGGAGCAGGTGGACCAGCTGGCCATCGGGGCCAATGTTCATTTCTTGGGGATGCGGCAGGATGTTCCCAGGCTCTTGTCCGTGTTAGACGCCTTTGTCTTGCCATCGGTGTCTGAAGGGTTGTCCTTGGCGTTGCTCGAAGCGATGGCATCTGGAAAACCAGTAGTGGCCACTTTGGTTGGAGGGAATCCGGAAGTCATTGAGCAGGGCCGGACAGGCTTTCTGGTCCAGCCGGAAGATGCCAGAGATCTTGCGGCCAATCTTGTGAAACTGTTGAGCGATCCTGGGATGGTGCAAGAGTTTGGTCGACATGGAGCGGAGCGAGCCCGGCAACACTTTAGCATAGGGCAGATGGTCGATCGGTACAGAGACTTATATGCACGATCGTTGATGGTCTATCACTCGGGGATGAACAAACAGTGAGACAGAGAGAGCGCTGGGCCGAACGTTCAACGGTGCTTGATGAGTAGTGACGCAAAGCCCCTGGCATCGCCTGAGTCGAAGACTTGGGCTGCCGGGCAGCCACGCCAGGCACAAGAGAGCAAAACGGGGTTTTATCTTGTATTGGCGTCCCTCCTATTCGAGTTTGGCCGCCCGCAGGAACTCATTCCCGTCATCAAACTTATTCCATTCGCGACAGGACTCGATGTGTGGCTTCTTCTGAGTGTCGTCATGTCGGGCAAGTTAGACTTATCGAGACTCCAAACGAAGCTGTGGATTCCGTTGTTCGTCGTGATGGCAATTCATGTTCCCATTGCAAGAAACAACTACTGGGCTCTGATGACTTTCAAGGATATGCTGCTGACCTTCGGCCTCTATCTCGGTATCGTGACGTACGTTAATTCTTTGGAAAAAATGCTAACGCTTATGAAGGCGTGGCTGGGTATTCTTGGTTTTTTGGCAGTGATGGGGATAGTCGAAAGTGGGCGCGGTATAGGCGGCTGGATGGGGGATGAGAACGACTTCTGCATGGTGATGAATATGGCCGTCCCCTTTGGCTACTTCCTATTGTTTTCTGCTACCGGTGCGGCGCAGAAGATGAAGTACCTGGGATTCATGGGGATGTACATTCTAGCGGCGATGGCGAGTCTTTCTCGAGGAGGTTTCATGGGACTGGCCGCTGTGGGCGCTTATTGCTGGTACCGCTCACCAAAGAAAATGAATGCGCTCATTGTCTTAGCCGTGGCGGTGTTATTCATGGTGCTGCTTGCTCCGCCAACCTACTGGGACGAAATTGCCTCTTCTACCAGTGATGAGACAATGGGTGAGGAGGGTACAGGAGGCGCGAGGCTGTATACCTGGGGCATTGGGGTTGATATGTTTCTTGATAATCCAATTATCGGCATAGGACAGGGTAATTTCCCATGGACAGTTGAAGTGTATGAGGCTAACCAAAGGTTTCACTCAAGATCCTTTGGGGGTCGGCAGGCCCATTCTGCTTGGGTGACCCTCATCTCTGAGGTAGGTCTAGCGGGGATCGTGATCGTAGGTGGGATGCTGTGGCAGAGTTACAAGGATCTGAAACAAGTGAGGAGGAGACTTTCTCCTGTGAAGTCAACGCAGAAGCACGGTCAGACCGTACAAGCTGGAGAAGATGTGCGTGTGCATCTTGCCAGAGCCATGGAGGGGAGTGTGATTGGCTTCATCATTAGCGGGGTGTTTATTTCCGTCCTGTGGTATCCCAGCCTGTGGATCATGCTGGCATTTGTGGTGGCCCTCCGCAACATTTCCGAGGTTGATGCAGGACAGATATTTACCGATACTGTGGGCCTAGGTACACACGGGGCATCACACTACTGATGCTCGACGCGAAAAGAGATTAGCTTCATATGCTTATCCGGTTGTCTCCGGATAGCGTAATCCCCTCATAGATTGATGGCCCTTGGTGGAGCTGATGCCAAGCAAAGTTTGGAACGCCGCCATCGGAGTCTGCCGTCGGTTGAAGCGAAAAACGAACTCATCCGGGTAGGCTTGTAGATATTTGGGCTCAACGCCGTGGTGGGTTCCCAGGAGCCAGGTTTTCAGGTTCGAAAAGACCCTGTGGATGTGCGGCGCCAAACGGCTCGCGCTCTGGGGAGAGTCCT
>JAYTTD010000038.1:0-8535 GCA_043745235.1 Nitrospira sp.
GGTAAAGAAACTCGTCTGCCACAACCCTTCGAACACCGACTTCAATTGTGGCGCGGGAATCTTGCGATACCAGGAACGAAACTCTTTGAACCGGTCTTCTTTCCTCAGCATCGGCTCTTTGCCGGCTACGGTCAGCCGACTGTCCACGGTGAGACTCCACAAGATGCGATAGCGATGGAGAATGAGCGTTTCCTCGCCGGGGTTTTGCCCGACCTTGGTATCCGGATCGTACCCAAAGACCGGGTCCAGCATGTCCGAGATATGCAACAGCTCATGGCGGCAATAGCGAGTGAGCGCAGGGTCGTAAAATCGGCGGGGAATGAGCTTGATCCCGACGCCTTTCAACCCTTTTTCTTCAAACTCTCGCGCCATCTCATGTTCGACAGATCCCCATTTCCTGAGAATGTCAACGCCTTCCTGATCTTCCTTGAGCACGCCCTTGACGAGCACGATGCCGACTCGCTGCTTCAGCAAAGGATACTCGTTGAAGGCATCTCGGATGATATCGGAAAACCCCCAGGTCCCGAACATATACTGGTAGAGCTTCTTGAACTCACTCTCACGATCGTCGAGCGTAAACTTCTCGTAGATCGGGTCGGCGAGTTCGTGGAACTCTTTATAATAGGTGGGGTCGCCTTCTCGTTCCGTCTTTTCGACAAACGAGTCAATGACCTCTTGCAACAATGCGGGCTGGAAACGAAGTTCCATAATAGTCCTTAATCATCCAATCCGGTCTGGCCGCGTCGGCACACACGGATAAGGAGGCGCGAACCGGCTCTCATAGCCTGCTTGACTTGATAGCGAAGCTTCTCTTACGATCACCAAAGCCGACACCGATTATACTGGGCGAAACCGCCGGTTGGCAATCGAGCCCGTCGCCGTAGTCCACTTGAACGTATCCCACCTAATAAGGATTATTGAACATGGCCGATCAGACTGCGCCCCCACTTGCCCCCGCTCCCTCCCCGCTCACGCCATTAACATCGGGAACGGGCACCGCACCAGTCGATTTCCTCGAATACTGGAAGACAGGAGCACGGGAGCTGACCACCTATCGCGGCCATTCGCATGGAGTCTGGTCGGTCGCCTTCGCGCCGGATGGCTTGACCCTCGCCAGCGGAGGAGTCGATCGGCTCGTCCGCATATGGGACATTGAAACCGGACGCCTCCTGCGTTCACTCAGAGGGCACACAGCAGACATCCGATCCGTCGTCTTTACGCCGGACGGCCAGACATTGGCCACGGCGAGCGAGGACCGTACCATCCGGCTGTGGAACCCGAACACCGGCGAATCGAAGAAGCTCCTCTTCACGCGCTACGACCATAATGTCGTCAGCCTCTCCCTCTCGCCCGACGGCCTCATGCTGGCTCGCGGCAGCCACAACAAAGACATCAAGATCTGGGAAGTCACGACCGGCACCGAGCTCATGACCCTCCTCGGCAAGGACCAGTACGACCACCACTGGTCAGTCTGCGTTGCCTTTTCGCCGGACGGGATGCACCTCGCGAGCGGAACGGATATCGGCAAGATCAAACTGTGGGAAGTGTTACCCAGCGGAGAAGAAAAAATTCTGCATAACGGACACTGGAAGGAGAGCGCCGAGGATACCAGTGAAACACGCGGATACTTCGTCGAAGACGACGGTGGATTTCAAAAACCGATGGACTATTGGATCGGCGCGATGGCCTTTACCCCCGATGCCAAACTCCTGATCACCGGAAGCCGCGACCAGACGATCAAGTTGTTCGACATGCCCCACGTAGCGGAGCAACGGACGCTGAAAGGCCACACGGCCTGGGTGCGCGCGCTCGCCGTCACGCCCGACAACAGGGTGCTCATCAGCGCCAGCGACGATGCCACGATTCGGTTTTGGGACCTGTCGAACGGCCGTTGCTTCAGAACGCTCAAAGCCCACACCGCAGGCGTTCGAGGCATCACCCTGTCACCGGATGGGATGAAACTGGCCAGTGCGTCGTGGGATCGGACAGTGAAGCTCTGGGAAGGGGGAGCGGAGAGGGAGTGACCGGGTGCCCTTCTTGCTCACAGAACGCGCACGGTGAAACTGTGCTCGCCTGGGACAAGAGCGCGTCTCGGCGCGCTCGGGGTTGGGCGGGTGAGAATAGTGCGGGCAGTGGGAGATCAATCAGACCCTGTCCCTCTCTCACAGGCGCTGTCAGAAAAGTTGAATGTCCCGGTTTTCCGGCTTCACTCCCGACCCTTTGCTTCTTATCGGAGCTTCTCAATGATGGATGGAATATCAGATACTTTTTTCGCAATTGCATAGTGCCAATGCCCGTAAGTCCCATCGGCGTTCACTGCATCGACCCACCGTTTAGCAGCGGCTAGCTTAACTTCCTCTAGAGGATCGTAGCCTTTGATCTCAAGAATTAAGTGATAGAGTCCACTCACGTTCAGCCGCACAATGAAATCAGGAACGTAGTCGTGCATCTGGCCATTGTCTAGATAGGGAATGGCGAAGCCGAGGCCTGAGTTCTTGACGAACGCTTCGACAGACGGATTCTTATCGATGTAATAAGCAGCCGATTGCTCCCACTGCTTGGTATCAGCCACTACATAGTTAAGATGGCTCTTCGTGACCTCCCGCACGTCACGGCTAGTCCAAAAATCTACGTCGGCAGTAGAGCCTGGCCCTCGACTCGTTTCGTAGCGCGGTACCTCGGAGCTTTCTCCTTGTGATGTGTCCGGTCGAATGGCCTCAATGAGTCGTTCCACAATCCAGCCATAATACGGTGCGAGAAACAGGTCCTTGATATTTGCAGGTGGACGCACTTCGACCTTCGTCTCAAGATACTGCTGAATAATTGTTGCTACCTGGGGGAAAAGGACGTGCGCAGGAACCCCACAGTCTTTTTGCGCGACATAATTGCTTGTCAGAGTCTTGGCAATATCGAAGATCAATTCCTGCAATCGTCGCCTAGCCCTGAACTCAACCAAGTTCACTTCATCCACTCGTCCAGGACCGCTCAGAGACAACCGACCCTTGGTGTTGACGTGGAGTCCTTTTACTTCTACTTCCGGCGGAATGCGGCCTGGCTCCAATACCAACGATGGAACCGTCTCCCAATTCACGGTCACGCGATTACGGATTGCCTGAGTGTATCCCTCAATTCGTGGGAACTTGATTTCATATTGTACTTTGCTGGGAATGGCATGGACATGATACCGCTTCACCCGTGGCTGCGGTTGTCCCTGCGGCGTGGCCTTGAAGGGGATTACCTCGAATGGAACGCCAAAAACTTTGGCCACTTCCTCCGTCAGTTTTCCATCAGGCCCGACCTCGTAGTTTGCTCGTCGAAGGCCTCGCCCGACAACCTGCTCGCAAAGCAGCTGAGACATAAACGGACGGAGGCCAATGATGTGGGTCACAGTGCTACAGTCCCACCCTTCCGTCAGCATGCCCACACTCACAATGCACCGCACATCACGACCAGGAGGATGATCGGGCCGGTCTAGCTTCTCGGCGAGTTCTTTGAACCCCTCTGGGTAGAGCGGACGGCCCACCCGATCTGTCGGCCACGCTACCTTTCCTACCGTATCAAGCGTGACGCGCATCCAGCGGACTTCGTCGTTCTTGGATTCCCCTGAATCGGATTCATTGACAACTTTTGAATCCACCCGAATCGTGTTCTGGTTGCCATTCTTATTCTTAAAACCCTCAATCTTCACCGGTGGAATTCCTGTCGGCGCTTTATCCTCAGCCAACCACTCGTACAGCACCTTGGCAATCTGAGTGTTCTTGCACACAAGAATAAAAACCGGTGGCCGGTGGTCCTCTCGGTTCTTAACCCAGTCCTCCCGTTCCTTTTCCCATAGTCCGCCCAACATCGCGATGGGATGGTGCGCATACTTCAGAATGGCCTCGGGTTTAGGGCTGGCCTTCTTGCCACCACGCTCGGCAGGCGTGAGTTGCGGCAAGATCCAATGCCAAATATTGAAGTAACCTGGAATCTCCTTACCAGTCGTATCGCGCACAGCGAGTTGCGGGATTTTCACCAAGCCGGATTCGATAGCATCGATCAAGCCGAAGTCACTCACGACCCAGGGAAACGGCCGGTTGGTGTCCTGGCCGACTCGACCAAGGAAGTAGGGAGTCGCCGAGAGATCGAGACAGAGATTGACGCCGCGTAGTTTTTGAATACGGTCCAGGCCATCAATCCACACGGTCGCTTCTTTGAAGAAGTCTTCGGCCTCTTCATCCTCACCGAAGAGATCTTCCTCGTTCTCGTCTCGCTCCTCACGCACGATACGATAGGCATGGTGCGCCTCATCGTTCATCACGAGGATGTTCTGCTTCCCGCCCACTTCGCGGCCAAGAATGCGGTTGACGAGGGCGGTATCGCTTTCAACATACCGTCTCGATTCAACACTGACCTTCTTTAAGGTACCGTCCTTCTCGCGTTCTTCTCCGAGTACCGTCAGCATCCCGGCAGCAACCTGTCGCTCAAAATCCTCCAAAGTCAGATACCGTGTACCGCGGGCCGTCGTGGTCTTCGAACTGATGGTAATGGTCTCTTTGGTGCGAACCTCCACGCCAGCCTTATTCACCCTCGCGCCGACACTCCCAGCCTGGGTCGCTTGGGGTTCAAACACATGCCAGTTTGTCACAAGGACTCGACCTCGCGTGAGGAGAGGCATGAGATGCGATGGAACCAGATCGCGAGTGCGATAGAGACTGGCCTCTCCCCCTTCGGGGTCCAATTCTCGCAGCCGGTTGCGAATGGTCACATTCGGACACACGATCAGCACCACATCGGAGAACCGCGCGTCGCTTCGATCATTCACCTTGTTGAGAATGCTCCAGGCGGCTAGCATCCCCATGACCGTGGTCTTTCCAGAGCCAGTCGCCATCTTGGAGGCATACCGCCGAAAGCCAGTGAACCCTTGAGCGCGCTTCTCGTCGCTGAGTTCTTCTTGAGGCACTTCGATCCCTTGCCGAAAATCCGTCCGAGCTTCACAGAGAAAGATGATCGTTTCAGCCGCATCGAGCTGCGCGAAGAAAAGTCGTTGTGCCCTCCCATCGCGACGCCACCATTGCAACAACTCAAGAGTTGTTCTTGTCACACCGGGATAGCCATCCGATCGCCACTTCTTCACCTGAGCCCGAATGCGATTAACCAGCTTCAACTCAATAGCGGTCCCGGCAACCGTGCCATATTCTTTTTCAGGCTTGACCTTGGGATCGCGATAGAAATACATCGCAGGTCGGCGCCCAGGGCGCTGCTCAGGCTCTTCCCCTTCAACGATATGCCAATGCTCTTTAGGTTCTTCGAAGGGAGAATTCAGGATGGGCTGTGGGACTTCGTAGGCACTCATAGGCCGAACGCTTGCTGAATCGCGTCGAGCTTCTCTTTGACTTCAGGATGAATCTCCTCCGGCAGCATGACGGAGGCAATCTCATTAAATCGTGTATAAGGAAAGCCGTGCAATCCTGCCGCAGCGAGGATCGGAGGCAGAACCTCGGTCCTCGCTTTCCGCTGCTGCAAGTACGCATCGACTAGGGGATTGGGCGCGAGCGGATCCTGAAGGAATGCTGGAGTAAACGTCTTTTCTAAGTACGCCTGCATGTCCCTCTTGGCTTCTGCAGATTGCGCACCGGTTCCCACCTCTTTTTCCACAAAACGCTCCAAGGTGGTTGGATGAATGAGATAGCTTTCAATCTCGTACCGCTTCCACCGGAGCCGTTGGAGCCCATGTCCCGTGATGGGAGTTTCGGGGACACGCGGGTTGTCGTCTCCATCAAGCAACATCAATCCCGGAAGGCCAGAACGGACAAGTTGAATTGCTTCGTAATGGTCCTCTGCTTTCACGCCATGAGCCCCGGGTCGAGGCTCCCAGACCGACGGTCTCCAGAAAAGCTTGGTAGTCAGCGTCTGATACGCCGGATGGCCGAGGATTTTCGCCCACTCAATGAGAATGTTGATGTCGGTATACCCTTCGACGTACAGAATTCCAGGGGCATCCTGGGCCAACATAATGTCGGTGTGGGTCAGGATACCGAGTGAATCCGCTAGACGGCTTCGCTCGACCACGCTATCAAGCAACCTCGGATGGTTCAGCAACATGCAGAGCTCTCCGGGTTCCACGGAATTGATGATCACCTCCGAGTGAGTGGAGATAATCAATTGCGAGTTGGTTTTGGCAGCGACGGATCGAAGTTCACCATAAATGGCATCTTGCAAAATGACATGCAAATGCGCGTCAGGTTCATCTAGTAGCAATGTGGAACCAGGCCGGGCATGGAGAAACGTGAGCAGCATCAAGACCTGCTGGAATCCGCTGCCGGCATTGGCGATATCGAGCCGAGGTCCATTGGTCTGAAAGCGATACTCCGCAATGATGTCAGCCCCAGTTGCATCGGGAGGCAAGATTTCATAATTGAAGAGCCGCCGAATGGAATCCTGGACCGCTGACCACGCGGATGACTGAAGGGCCTCCGCAAGAAGATTACGAATAACATCGCCAGGCTTACCCTGCCCTAAAAGTTGATCAACCTTGGGTCGTGTATACACAGGCTCAGCCGTACTTAGACCGGTCATCGGAGGGACAAAGACCGTTTTAATCTCAGCATGGCGGACAGTGTCTGGCGAGGCATCCGGTTTTGGACGGACATAGACCTGCTCGGTACTATCGGCCATCAGTTCCATCGTGACTGTCCAACCTTTAGAATGCCGTACCTCAATCTCAATCGAACCCGAATAACTCCGGTTGTTCCACAAAAGGTCAAATGCACGGAGCGGCACAGCAGTAAACGCTTGCCGCGCAATCGGCGCTTTGGCGTAATAGCCTTTATGACGCTGATAGTCGTGGAGTTGTTTCCAACGAGTCAGCGCAAGATCCCAAGCCGCGATGGCCTGGAGCATCGTGGTTTTCCCACAATTGTTCGGTCCTGCCAGCACAATATGGCCTGGCAAATTAAAAGTCACATCCTGAAACCGCTTGAAACGCCGGATAGTGACACGCTCAATCATCCATCCGCCTCATTTAGTTTCTTCACCACCAGCAATTCGTTGCCCCGATCATCAATCACTTTCACGGCAATCTGCTTGTGCTCGCCCCCCTCAAACGGCGCGCTCGTCGCCCCGGAAAGATGATCCCACACGCTTTCCTCATACTCACCCTTGAGCGCCTTCTTGAGATTGTCCCAGGCGCTGGTACGGGGGAAAAATGCTTGAGAGACATGGAAGCAGAGATCGTTGTAGTCGGTGTCCAGAAACCAAGCCGGCACATCCTCGCCGGTGCGGTGCGTGACTTCCATCGTGATGGGATCGAACACATCCAACCCCAACAGTTCGACTCGATAGAGGACCTCCCCACCTTTCACCTTTTCCTTTTCACGTTTCACGCTTATTTCCGGCTGGCCGCACACACTGAAAATCTGACTCGAGCGCATGTTCTTGAGCAGATCACCCATCATGAGATCCGGCGTCGCCTGCACATAGGTCGCGGGCACACCCATCACCTCGGCACATTTCTCGACCAGCGTCCTTGCGTTGGGTTGAATGGCAAAGCCGATCACGTAGAGATGGGTGTAATTCTTGGCGTGGGCCTCGCGCGCCGCCTCGTACACCAACTTCTCACTGACAGCCCCGTTCTCCGGTCCGAACACTAACGCCACAGCTTTATCCTGGCCGTTGGCAACCAATGCCTCCGCCGAAAGTGACAGCGACTTCGCGGGAGGCCGGACATTCTTAAATGTGATGGTCTTATTGCCTTCGAGTCGTAAGACGGGACTCTTGCGGAGCACTTCCAACATTCGATCGACGAAGGAGCCATAGGCTTCGGCTGGTCCGGCACCGGAATCCTCGATGCCGTCGCCTTCCCAATCCACCGGTGTGGGGATCGTCGCCTCGAAGCAGAAAGGACCAGTCACTCTGGTGATGCCATTTTCAACTTCAGGCCGATCCACAAGTACTTCTTCTGCCGACGGCTCATTGTTGGCAATGGACTTGAGCGTGACATGCGGGACAATCCCGCCGACCTCTTCTCCCTTTTTGTTTTGCTTGCGGCGGTAAGTAAAGCCACCGGCTGGCCCCCGATTGTCGTCTTTCAGGTCATACCATGAAAATGTGGCGGTTAAGAGTCGCTGCCGAGCCAGAGCCAAAGGCACGCGGCTAGTATCAGCCGTAATCCAGCGGCGCCCCCATTGCTCGGCCACATAGGCAGTAGTCCCGCTGCCACAGGTCGGGTCGAGGACCAGATCGCCGGGGTCAGTGGTCATAAGGAGACAGCGTTCAATAGCTAAGGGTGCCGTTTGCACAACATACAGTTTCCCCTCAGTTCGGCTTTGAATTCCGCCGATGTCTGTCCATACGTTGGAGAGGGGGAATACCGGGAAATCGTCAAGAAAGCGAAGGTAACGGAGAGAATTTCCTTCAATAATAATCCGCCCGGTTTCTGCCAATTGCTTCAGGCCATCAACCGTTGTTTTCCAGTGAAGTCCAGTTGGAGGTTTCCACTTCTTCCCCGCAAATTGGAACTCTTGGTTCGAACTGTCCGAAGCGCCTTGTGACGTC
>JAYTTD010000039.1:0-2308 GCA_043745235.1 Nitrospira sp.
CCGGACGCATAGCTGGTACCGATCAGAAGCCCACGCGTCTCAATGCTTTGGATCGTGTTGGCCGTTGTACTGGTAAGTTGGACGTCAAAGTAGTCGAACGGCCGTGTATAGGTATAGCCAGGCTTTCCCGGAAGCCCGTAGGTAAACGTAAGGGCCCCGGTGGCTCCCTGCTCTTTGATGGAGGATGAGACGTTCTGGCTACCGGAGGTCAGCGTTCCCCCGACTTGAAGTCGCAGGAAAGTCGCTGGATTATGACTCGGATAGACTTCGTCGAATCGGTTGCCGAACGCAAGGCGATTAAAGCCTGTGGGTGGAGAGATGACCGCGGCTGCCAGTTCACGCCAGAATCCCGGCTTGCCGTTGTCGCCGCTCTCCAGCAGCAGATTGGCCATTCGGAAGAGCGGCTCACCCAGGAATGTTCCGCCAAAGGTAGTTGTAATCTGGTCGTTGATGGAAGGTAGCGTCTTCTCGCCGGCGACTTCCCAGAGAAAACTGCCCGCGCCCGCATAGAGCCATGATTCCCAAAAATTGAGGCGGGCCGATCGAGCCAAGCCAAAGTAGACTGTGCCACCGTAGGGGTGCATGAACTGATTGACGGAGAACTGGTCCTTGTCAAGAACCCACTTCGAGTCCGTCAAATGCGTGCGAATGGTGTTGCCGGTCGTGCGATATTCATCCTGGGGCTCGGTGTAATGCCGATCGTATAGGTTTAGCAGAAAGCCATAGGCGAGGATCTCAACCGCCGGTATGAGATAGCTCCTGCCAGGCCTCATCTCCCAAGACAGAGACTGTTTTGGCTCCTCGGGAGAGGGTGGCCCGATGGGGGTGGGCGGCGACGGTGTCGGCGATGTCAGCGCGTCGGAGGAGGTGCGCTCCTCCTGTGCGAAACCCACAGCCGGTACTAGAAGAGCGAGGATGAGGGCACCGATGAGGAGCGCCCAAAGGAACTCGCGGTCATGCTGGAATCCGCTCACCCTCGACGCGTTGCCGAACCAGCCCTCTGTGCCCGCTCGTGCTTCGACTACTGGACGCGACCAACCACTTGAATAGCGCCACGGAGCAGCACCGGGTGAGACTGACTCACCTTCATGCGAACCGGTTCTCACTATAGGCATAGTTTGTATCACTGTTGCTGAGTAAGGCCCTGGACAGTAGAACGATCAGCACCAGATGATGCCTGTTGAATCAGGAGGGTACGCTTCTGGATGGATGATAATCTGGTCAAAACTGCTCAGGTTTGAGAAACTGATATGGGAAGACAGCTTGATTCCTGTGCGAAATCAGCGATGACTCATTGAAAACACGCTAGTCGTGCAGAGCGATATCAAAAAGGGAAATGTGCGCTTCCACCCTGCCCTTGTGGTGAATGCAACCCACCTCTCTCAGCTTATTCAGAAAGAAACTGTTGATCGCCTGACGTTCCGCCCAAAACTCAATTAGTTTGAAGTGGGATCGATCATGGAGAACGTAAGGCTATAATCTTGCTGCGGCAGCAATCTGAATCGGACGACGACCAAGTGTGGAACGAGTTCTTCGGGGACATGATGCAGACGGTCCGAGTACAGTTCGTGACCGAAGAATGTGACCTATTGCCGATGATTGGCCACTCGTTAGACGCATAATATCTCTCAACGACGGTCCGGTAGAGCGGCGGTCTTGCCCTCCCGAGACAAACCAAGCCATCGGAGGATAGACGGCCAGATCCCTCTCGCCTTAGCGATCCGTGATGGTCCGCAGCGCTGCATGACGCCGGATCGTAGGAGAAACAATATAAACTGCGGCATATCTCCCACCTTTCCCGCATTGATGCGGCGAAGGCCTGTCTTATGCCGCTCGAACGAATTGTTCAAGCGTGTGGCGGGGAGCGTAGCGGTTAACCAGAATGGTCTCGTCGATAAGGTCGCCGCACTGGACACAGCGCATGGCCCAAAGCCTGTATCCTCCCCCGCTGTCCATGCAATGCTCATCGACAAGCAAGCCCCCGCACCGCAGGCACGCACTTGCCCCGTGAGCCGAATGGGTGACAGGCGCATAAGAAGGAGTATCGTCTACCTCCCGCGTGACGCAGGAACTGCATGTCATCGTAGCGTTCATAAAGTCCTCCATGTTGACGGTGATCCCTGGTATTCGTGCATTGCTCACATGTTCATTATGCACTCAATCGCCTTGCGCCCCCACTAGAGCATTCCCTAGTTAATTCGACAGTAAACCCTAGTGTAGTGAGTCTCAAATAACTTGACTTATATATGCGATATCACCTAAACCTGAGGGGCATGAGAACCGCAGCCCCTATTCTATTGTCTCCCGA